>CAYWNN010000071.1:0-4585 GCA_964459685.1 uncultured Coriobacteriaceae bacterium | reverse complement strand
CTGTGCGTGGAAAAGTAAAAATGCTTAAGACTGATTCGTTTTTTTCTCCACAGAAAGAATAAAGTCGGCCATCGTCATAGCTGCATTCACAAACAACCGTGCGTGGTGTTCATCTATGGAAATTCGATTGGCACCTACACCGTGGGCATCACTATCTTTATTGCGCATTTCTGCAATCGAAGATACGATACTATTTAATCCGGACAGTAGCGTGTTGATTCGCTTATCGATATTCCTATCTGTGTGCATATTGTATAGGTCTTTAACCTGTTTGAATAGTTTTGCCATATCGCCGCTGCCAGTTGGACATTCACCCTTCTTTTCAATTACATAGCAAAAAGTCTCTTCTAAGAGTGTACGGGATTTAGTAATTGCACTATCGTAATTGTTCTGTTCCACATCGTCCATAGCACGATTAGAAATACTTTTGATGTATTCTCTGTCAATAGCTTTGATTTTAGGGGCTTGGATCTCAATCTTACTGCCAATAGGACGCACCACAAATTGTTTGCCTATAACAGTTAGTTCGTTACCGCCAAATAATAATATTCCGTTTATTTTCTCAATGACAGTGTGGATTATCTGTTCATATGCTTTATTAATCTCATCAGCACCACGCCGGGCCAATACTTTGGAAAATCGTTCTTTTTCAAATAGATAGGCCAATAAATCAGAGAATCTGTTGTTTTTAAGGCAATGCTCCATTAGATTATCAAGATATTGCCAACGGCTTAAATTTGTGCCACCCCATGAGTATGTGACTGGAAGACCAAAGGAAGTAGATATTCCGCACAAATCTGGTCCACTGAGATAGGGCATGGCTAATCTCACTGCCGATCCATCGTTAAATTCATATAATCCAAATTCACTATCTCCATCAAGAATAGCGATAATCTCTTTAGTTTTGAGTAATCTATATAGGCTGCTTACCATTGTATACTGCTCCTTATTCAGTTTTCTGGGCAAATTTTATATTCTAGGAAATGGCTTAATAACTTCCTGGGTTCTACTTTAAACTTATCTGCTATTAACCGCAACTGATCATCAATCATATCTAAATTATTTTCTTCGAATATCTCTTGCAATTTTGGATCTTTTAATATGAGAGCAACTATGCCATTTGGTATGCCACCAATTTTTTCGCATAAATGTTGGCTGGGATAGTTATCTGTAGCAACCACACATCTGTAATATTCGAAATTATCGTGTGGAACGTATGCCTGTAATAATAATTTCATTGCGTGAGTTCCAATTCCTTTATGTTGCATAGGCTTTATTAATTCTATGGCCAGTTCGGGTTTCGATACCCTTATATCCTTGATACCGCAATATCCACAAAACTGGAATGTCTCTCTTTTCCGTATTGTACAGTAGAAAGATTCCTGTTTTAACAAATTGTCAAAAAGCCCTTTTACAAATTCCGGGTTTTTCTTAATAAATTTCTGTCCTATGGAGGAAAGATTATCGTATAAAACCTTTTGATATTCCTGATATTCGGTTCCGCTAATTGCAGATATTATTACAATATCATCCATTATTGGGAGTGATGCTTTCTTGTTTTCATACTTATTCATAATAATACTACGTTCCTTTTAAGTATGGCGGAGGGGAATGATCCCCTCTTTACAATCGCCCATGCATGGTTACAGGTTACGCCATCTGTCCACTCATGTAGCTTTATAGCCATGCGCATACAGCACGAGGATTTATTGTGAGATTTATTTCTCTTGGAATTGTTTTGCTAATCTGGCAAAGGAGGAGTTCGGCATAACCTGTTTGGATGGAATGAATAGATACTGCCATTCCTTATAGCCATTTGCCTGCCCCCAACGGGTAGCAACTTCGCAATACTGGATACCACGCTTTTTCTTGGCTATGACATCCGGGTCGTTAAGTTTATCCTCACCTTTGACTTCAACAAGATATATCACGCCTTCGGTTTCTACAACGAAGTCCGGCTCATAGTTGTGCCCGTGATTGTAAGTGATATTAAATTCCTGCGGTGCCGGACGGAGCCAGTTCTGCACATCACTATCAGATTCCAATACACGTGCAAGAAGAAGTTCCGGGTGGCTATCAAACTTGGCTCTGTCGAATACACCTTTTTTGATGCCATCGAAGAGGACAGACTGGATTTTTTCTGTATAAGCAGAAAAAAGACCAACACGCTCCACATAGTTGTAGTGCTGTTCCAAATTGTAATCTCTGGCACCGATTACTTTCTCCTGCAGGAATCCATTCTCGCAGTAAAAGTGTTGTAGCATCTGTTTGTAAATTTTGTTGCCAATATCACGCTTGTACATCATAATGATATTTTGCATACCGTTGATACCGTAGTTGTCTGCATAGTGGTCGCAGACCTGTGTAATCAGCTTGAACAGCAGAGCAGAGCATCTCTCATAATCTATTTCTGGTTTTTGGCGAAGTTGCTCCAGAATAACCTTCTTCGGATTATAGCCCTCAAAGTCAATGGCGTTACCCTTGATGCGCTGCCTGTCCTGCATATCCTCTAAGTTTTGTACAAGGAGTTCATTCTTGATAGGTACGTGGGTAAACTCAGCCATATCTAAGTCAAAATCCAAGAAAACGTATTCCTCAACGCCTGCATCGGTAACCTTGATGCGAGGGATAGGAATAAACTTGCTGACAGCGGCACGATGGGTTTCTTCCGTCTGGTAGAGCATCCATGCTGCCAGAGGATTTTCGTTCTCCCTAAATATATCTCCCAAGTCCTGATCTTCAGAGACCTTCTGCTTGACCGTTTCCACAATCTGTTGCGCTTGGTCTGGGGTAACCGTATGGCCTGGTGTATGCTGAATGTGGTGTGAAACCTCGGTGCTGATAATTTCTGTAGCCTTTTTCAGCAGAGCATCCGTGGTATCTGTTTTCGGCAACTGCGTATGTTCATAGGCCTTATCTAGGGTAGTATCTGTAGGAAATTCAATGGTCAACTGTGTATATGTAGTCTGCTCTGGTGCAATTTCCTCGACCTTAATAACATTACCGGCTTTGAAAATAGAATCGCCCTTCTGTGCTTCGGCCAGAATATCATTAAATTTATCGTGAGCAGTCAACATAACCGCATCTACATCTCTGTTCCCAGTGCGCTCGCCATACGGTAAACGCAGACCTCTGCCGACCATCTGCTCACGTAGAATTTTGGATGCAGCGGTGCGAAGCGGCACGATGGTATAGAGATTATTGACATCCCATCCCTCTTTCAGCATATTGACATGAATGACGATTTCAACTGGATTATCCGGGTTCTCAACACCAAGAAGCAGGCGGGTATTAGCCTCTGTTTCGGAACCTTTCTGCTTGGAGTGGACAATGATGGTCTTATTGCGGTATGCGCCGTTACGGAATTCATCAGATTTGATGAAACTTTCTACCCAGGCAGCATGGTTGGTATCCTTACACACAACGAGCATAAACGGCTTCACAAGAGGTTTGCCGTGATTGGCGGCATAGACCTCCAGCTTGCGTTTGGTGCTTTCGTGACAGGTGATGCCGTCCAGAAGCATCATCTTATCAAGTTGCTCGTCACCGAAATTATAAAAATCGATGTCGGAGCGGGTAACAGCAAACGGGGTACGGGTATAGCCGTCCTCGATAGCCTTGGACAACGGATACTCAAATACTACGTTTTTGAATGGCACTTGCTTTGTACCTTTTGTTACAAGCGGCGTAGCGGTCAATTCCAGACCGAGTAGCGGACTCAGTTCATTAAGAGCCTGTGAGCCTTTCTCTGCACGATAATGGTGCGATTCGTCCATAATAAGCACCAGATCCGGAAGATTGGAAAGGTACTGGTAGAACGAGTCTCCGATGACTTCGTTTACCTTTTTCATATTGGCCCCTTCCTTATTGAACTTATCGATATTATATATGAAGATACGGATATCGGATTCAAAAATAGAAAGCTGTTTATCCTTATAATCATCATCCGTGATAATCTGCGGAAGGGTGCTAAAGCAGCCGAGACCCTTGAATACATATTTTTCGCTACTATTGTCACTCAGATCTCTTTTCAGCTTATCGTAAATGGTGGTATTTGGAGCCACAACAAAAAAATTCTTAATATTGTGTTGGGTATACAGGTAGGCAATAAATGCCCCCATTAGTCTGGTCTTTCCAACACCAGTAGCAAGAGCAAAGGTTAATGACATAAAATCACGTTCAAAATCGGAGCAGATCGGGTACATAGCGTGGACAGCACCGAGGGCAGCTTTCAAATTCATACCCTTGTGGAGCATAACGCTGTTTACGATTTTCTCCAGAATTTTGAGAGATTTTTTCTGTGGTCTACGCAGGGACATGACACCACTGATATAGTCTGTAGTATATTGAGGAAAATAATTAATCATCGCAATCCTCCTCATCCCATTCATCCTCATATTCCGGCGGATGCACAATATTCAAGTTGTAGTCAGTTTTGCCAAATTCACAGCGGTTGAGAAGCATCTGCGGAATTTTCTTGATGGTGATATTGCTATATGCCTTGTCCAAACCGCTGTCATAGGAACGGCAGGCAATAATGAGATATTCACCATCCTCCATCGTATCCTTGATGGAGTCCAGATAG
>CAYWNN010000070.1:0-4638 GCA_964459685.1 uncultured Coriobacteriaceae bacterium | reverse complement strand
GACTTTTCTACTGCCGATGACACCATAGAAACGCTCGCCGCAATTGAAACGCTCAATTCGGTTATCGATGCCTATAACCAAAGCCACGACTTTACGCTCGACAAATATCGTCGCACCTTGCTTCTTTTGGCACAACCCTACTTTGCAAAGGTGCGCCTCCAGATGCGACCTGGAAGACCTGCGCGTGACATCTACATTGGCAGCTGCGGGATGACCGACGAGAAGCGCAATCCCATTATCGTCGACTGGCGCAGTCCTGTTGCCGAAACCTACTACAACCAAGACAACGGTCCTACCTCGTATATGGTTGATGGTAGGGAGCGCAAGGTAGTTTTGGAGCTGCGTCGGCAATTTGATATCGTGAAAGATGTATTGCACGGCTATTTCGACACGACCGTAGCCATACAGGACTCACTCTTGTTGCAGGTGTTGCAAAAGCACCATAGCGAGCGCTTGCAAGCCATCACCGCAACAATTCAGCGCGAACAAAACGAAATCATTCGACACGAGGATGTACCCGTGCTGCTTACCGATGGTATTGCAGGCTCGGGTAAAACCAGCGTTATGCTCCAGCGCATTGCATACCTGTTCTACTACCAGCGCGAAACGTTGAAGCCTGAGCAGGTGCGCCTTTTTAGTCCAAACGATATCTTTAGTTCTTACATTGCGACGGTTTTGCCCTCTATGGGAGAAGCGAACCCTGAAATTGCTACCTGGAATAGCTTTATGGAGGAGGTCGGTCTTGCCGAACGCGCTTCTGGTGCACATACTCCACTTGAGCGCCTTGAGCAGGCGAAAGATGCCCTCACTTCCTTGATAATTAGCGCCAACGATTTTCGCACGATATCAATACATGACGTGCAGCTTATCAAGGCATCTCAAATTAAGGCCTCTTATGATAAGTTCGCCAAAAGCCCCATAGGTCCACGTCGCGCTGCCTTGGTGCGAGAAGATCTTCACGCTAAGCTCGAGCGCTGCCTTGCGCGCCTTTCTCGAGATGCAGACATACAAGATGCTATGCTCTCGCTCGATCTCGACGATCAGGTGCGTATTTTTGGCAATCCCATAGCACCTGATACCGACGAAGAGACCACACAGCTTGCCTACACCTACGTAAAGCACCTGTACGGTGCAGCTCACGAACTCATCGATCGCGACGAGTGGTTGCGCATCGACCGTATTGGCATGCGCATGTTGCAAGCAGAGCAACTCAATGCCTGTGAGTGCTTGTATATTCGCCTGCTTATTGCAGGAGGTGCTGAGCGCTCGGTTCGCTACGTTATGGTTGATGAAGTGCAGGACTACACAGCCGCCCAGCTCAGCTTGTTGAGCGCTTACTTTCCTGAGGCACATTTCCTGCTGTTTGGAGATGAACGCCAAGCCATCCGTTCTGACAGCAGCAACTTCGACACCATTCGGGATATCTTTATGACAAGCCGAGGTGACGTAGAAACCTGTTATCTACGCACAAGTTACCGCTCGTCTCCCGAAATTACCTCGCTATTCCTCAATATTGTGGGTGGCGTTGAGGGGGCGAAGCCCACCTCAGTTCGAAGCGAAGGCACACCTGCCACGCGTATTGCCTGTGAAGATGAAAGCAGTTACATACGCTGTCTTGAAGATATTTGCCATAACGCTTCAGCTGACGAAGGCTTATGTGCCCTGATTGTTGATAGCCGTGAGCGTGCACGCTGGCTTGCAAAGCAACTTCCCAACAGCGTTCAACACATCACCCAAAAGATGAGCCTGCCCGCACAAGGCGTTGTGCTTATGGACCTAGCTTTGGCAAAGGGATTGGAATTTGACCACGTCGTTGTTGCCGATGCACAAGAAGCAACCTATCCTGACAACGAGCTTTCCCGGCGCAAACTCTACACGGCAATCTCTCGTGCTATGCACCGCGTAACGCTGGTGTCTGAAGGTCCGATGACACCGCTTGTGATGTAGCGCCTGCGCCTGCGCGCTCGACGACTGCCCGCGCGACTGTTCACACGGCGCTGCCCGACCGCAGCGCCGCAATACGCTCGATAAGCGCCTGTTCAAGCGCCACGTCTAGCTCTGGCGATAGGTCGACAAAAAGTCGGCAAGATCTTCCATTGCCTCGTGGAGCACCTCCATGCGCGGCAGAAACACAACACGGAAGTGATCGGGCTTATGCCAGTTAAATCCTGTTCCGCAGGTTATAAGAATGTGCTTCTGATGCAGCAGATCGAGGGCAAATTGCTCGTCGTTATAAATACCAAAACGCTTGGTATCGAGCTTGGGGAAGGCATAGAAGGCTGCACGGGGCTTTACACAGCTTACCCCTTCAATGTTGTTGAGCGCCTCATATACGTAATCGCGCTGATTGCATACGCGCCCACCCGGCTCTACATATGCATACGAGCTCTTGTTATCACCAAGCGCGGTTTGCACTATCGACTGAGCAGGCACATTCGAGCACAGTCGCATATTTGAAAGCATGTTGATGCCCAAGATAAAGTCGCTCGCGATGCGGAGATTGCCCGAAAGCACCATCCATCCAATACGAAAACCGGCAATCATGTGCGATTTAGAAAGCCCGGAAAAGGTAACGCAGAACAGGTCAGGTGCAAGACTTGCAATGGAGATGTGTTCTTCACCGTCCATGATAAGGCGGTCGTAAATTTCATCAGAAAAAATTGCGAGCCCGTGACGACGTGCGATATCAACAATGTCTTCGAGCACACTGCGAGAATAGACAGCGCCCGTAGGATTGTTGGGGTTAATAATGACAATCGCCTTAGTGCGCGGGCTAATCTTCTTTTCAATATCTGCAAGGTCTGGGCACCAATCAGCCTCTTCATCGCAGATGTAATGTACCGGGGTTCCTCCTGCAAGTGTGGCACAGGCTGTCCATAACGGATAATCAGGAGACGGAATGAGTATTTCGTCTCCCGTATTTACCAACGCAAACATGCACAGCTGAATAAGCTCCGAAACACCGTTGCCGGTATAGATGCCATCCATCGTTACATTAGGCAATCCCCTCATCTGCGCGTATTGCATAATCGCCTTACGAGCAGAGAAAATACCGCGCGAGTCCGAGTAGCCCTCACATTCAGGGAGCTGATTGCACATGTCCTCAACGATTTCGTCGGGAGTTCTAAAGCCAAAAGGAGCAGGGTTGCCAATATTAAGCTTGAGGATATGCTTGCCTGCAAGCTCCATACGAGCTGCCTCATCAACAACAGGTCCTCGCACGTCGTAGAGTACATTTTCGAGCTTGGACGATTTGGTGATGGTGCGCACAGGATAATCGTTTGCATCGCTTGTGCTTTGTGTATCCTTCGCCAAAGATTTGTGGGCAGGTGAGCCGTTTCCCGACAGCCACTCGATGTCTACCTCGAGCACCTCTGCCAAACATTTCATTGCTGAGCGGCGCGGCATAGTTTTCCCGCATACATATTGGCTAATTTGGCTTTTCCCTATGCGGTAACCACGCATTTGCGCAGCGCGTATAACATCACTTTGTCGCATATCGCGCTCATCCATGGCGCGCATAAGACGTTGAGCGAATAGGGTGGTTTGTTCTTGCTTGTTCGCATGACTTTTCTGCTCATGGCTTAGCTTCGTTTTTGTTGCAGTTTCTTTGTTCGTAGCCATATTGTCCGCTGCCATTTTGAACTCCGTTTTGAACTTGTTCTATTTACTAATGTCAAAGAGCCTATCATGACGCATGAGATGAATCAAGCACTGAACTATATCCAACTCAATTGAACTTACTAGTTCAATTTAATGAAGCATGTTGATACTTCTGCATATCACAGGAGATGAGGAGGGATTACCTCAATTGAAAGAAGCGATTACTATAGGGGTATGTAGATAAACCGGGCATTTGCTGGGACTTGAGGAGGTGTGGACATGCTTGTTATCGCGATTGCGTTACAAATCGTCGTCTGCATACTCATCGGCTTTTTTATTGCTCAAGCCTATTTCTCTCATCGCAGCAATGCTGGTATACAAGAAAACAAGACCTCAGCAAGCAAGGTCTCAGCCGCACAAGAGCAAGAACGCTCCACTCACGAGCAAGAAAGCGCCGCGCATGAGCAGCAGGCTCTCGCACCGAAGCAAGAGACCACCATACAAGAGCAAGAGCCCCATGCCGCACATGAGCAACCCTCTGCTGGAGCCGAAGAAGAAGCCTCTCTCAACCCAGAAAAGCTGCCACTTACTGACGATATGCGCACGGTATTCGACTACGACGCATTCGAACAAGCAGTACTTTATGCTCCCAATCTGGTAACAGAACTGCGCATGTTTGTTGAGGATATTCGCATGCGCGAAGCACAAGAAGGCAAGGACCGCTTTGGACAAGAAGTAGGACTTCCTGGAGATGTTGAGCTTTTTGCCGCAACTCAAATTGAAGAGTCGGGAATTTTACAGCCTGGCATCGCTTCATACCGAATTCACGCTATTCGACTCACCCGCAGCCGTCTGTTCTACCTTCGTATTGAACATAGGCGCATCCCTCTTGCCGTTCGTCAAGCAGTGCTACGTCTTGAATCTGCGCTTAATAGAATCTTTTTCACAACGGTATATTTCGATGACATCGCTCAGGTGAGCCTGCGCGATGCCTATCTCTTAAATCAGCGTATAGAGCAGGTGTTCCCTTCTCAA
>CAYWNN010000069.1:0-4656 GCA_964459685.1 uncultured Coriobacteriaceae bacterium | reverse complement strand
ATCCTCACATCGCTCTTGCCACACTTGAACAGTGTTTTCAATCCTTGGATCCATAGCCTTACCTTTCTTATGACTCCATAATCGGAACTAAAGAATTGTAGCTAAATATTTTGCTACTCCCGCTTCATCGCAGCTCGCTCCAATAAGATCGGCTGCCTCTTGGGCTTCTTTCGTAGCATTCGCCATAGCAATGCCCGTACCTGCTACTTTCAGCATGCTCACGTCGTTCAGGTTATCCCCAAATGCCACCGTCGCCTCAAGAGGAATGCCCAGGTAATCAGCAAGCGTCGAAAGAGCTGCTCCTTTGCTTGCTCGAACATCAGAGATTTCAATGATATTTTGCATCGAGCTTGTCCAGCAAAGCTCTGGCTTGGCATCGACCGCCGCAAGGACGGCATGCTTATTACTCTGGCTGTTCGCAAGTATCGTTACTTTTTCTAGCTCAGAGACATCTCGCAAAAGTTCGGGAATCGTCCCATCGATTGGGGTGCGCAAACTACGAGATACGGTACGCACGTGTGGGTTTGGAATAAAGCGCTCCATCTGTTCGTAACGACGGCGCTCAGTGTAGGTTTTGCCATCAACCAACACATCAAAGGTAATGTCGAGATCCCCAACCTCATCGTAGAGCTGTACTACGACTTCCTTCTTCATGCGGTTGCTTACCAAAACTTCAACTTCACGACCTTGCTCTACCCTCGTTAGGCGCGCACCATTGCTGCTAATGATGTAATGCGTTGCTTTTGCAGCAGCTATCGGCTGAGGAATGCCAAATCCAGGACGACCCGATGCAGGCACAAATTCTATGCCGCGTTCAGCCAAAACCTCGAGCATGCGCATATTTTCTTCAAGTATCTGCCCGGATGAATGAAGAAAGGTTCCATCCATATCCGAGCAAACCATGCGTATCAAAGTATTCCCTCCTCTGGAGCAGCGCTTATTGCTGCAGCACGTGAGGCAATGGGCATATAGGAAGGATGCTTCTCCATGTGTGAGCGATACGCCGGACGAATAATACGCGCAGCACCGTAATACTCTTCCATTCGGTGGGCAATCCAACCAGCCATACGGGCAATGGCAAACAGTGGCGTATGCAAATCCTCTGCTATGCCAAGCATGGAATACACAAAGCCGGAATACAGGTCGATGTTGGCACATAAGGGCTTCGTAATGCCTCGTGTTTGCGCAACAATACGAGGAGCCAGGCGCTCAATGGCGTCGATAAGCATGAACTTGTCGTACATCCCTTTGTCACGTGCAAGTTTTTCGGCGTAGCGCTTAATAATGACGCAGCGAGGATCGGAGTAGGTATAAACCGCATGTCCTATACCGTAAATTAAACCCTTGCGATCAAAGGCTTGACGAGTTGCAATCTTTACGAGGTATTCCTCAAGCTCGCCATCGTTATCCCAGTGAGTAACATGGCTTGCAATGTCTTCTATCATCGCGTCTACACGCTCGTTAGCCCCACCATGCTTGTGTCCCTTGAGCGATCCCATAGCGGCTGCGTAGGTTGAATAGGCATCAGTGCCCGATGATGACAGCACACGGCAGGTAAACGTAGAGTTATTGCCGCCGCCATGTTCTGCGTGCAGCATGAGCATGATATCGAGCAGCATAGCTTCATCACGCGTAAAGCCTGCATTGCCACGCAGTACATCGAGTATGGTTTCCGCCATAGAATATCCCTCGCGCACAGGAGGAACTACTAAGCGGCGCTTGTCGGCTTGGGCTTGCTGCGCTGAGTGTGCAATAGCTGCAATACGCGGAAGACGTCCAAGAAGCGATAGTGCAACATCGATCTCGTGCTGAGGAGAGGTGTCATCGGGATTTTTGTCGAAGGCATACAACAACAGTGAGGCGCGCTGCAACACGTTCATGATAGAGGTCGAGGCAGTGGAGCGCGGGAAGATGTCCAAGTATCCCACAGGAAGCGAGCGACGGATATCTATACGAGCGTTGTAATCGTCAAGCTGTTGCTGTGTGGGTAGCTTGCCGGTAATGAGCAGATAGCTCAACTCTTCATAACCAAAACGTCCGTCTGAGTGAGCCCCTTCAACCAAATCGTTGATGGAGTATCCACGAATAAGCAGATTACCTTCACAGGGCACAACTTTGCCATCAACCATGTTGTAGCCCTCAACATTTGAGATGGTGGTAAGACCAACCAACACACCGGATCCGTCTTTGTTTCGAAGACCCCGCTTTACGTCGTAGTAATCGTAGAGGTCGGGAGGAATTTGGTCGATTGCGCTATATCCCTCGTAGAGCTGATCGCTTACCGGAGGGCGGCCAAGAATTTCAGAGGGCATAGGACTTGTGTCCATGTGCCGTTCCATGGCAGATGTATCTGCTGCCCTGAGAATGGTGCTAAAAGCCTGGCTCGCAATATCACTGAGCATATGCCCTCCCTTGCTTTTACGTCGCTGTGTGCACTTCTATGTAGTGCGCGGCACCCCACACACTACCTACGGCTTGGTACCCGAGGTGTTATCCCTTACGCTACGCACAGTTACTTATTTTTACAGGCGGTACATAAAGTTAAAAACGTCTTCTCGCTGGAAGGTAATTTGAACAGCAATTTCTTGAGAGAGCGCTGTGAGTTCTTCGGACACTTCCTTAAAAGAGGTGTCAGAGGGACTGAGGTCAACAATCATGGTCATGGTAAATACGCCCTGAAGAATAGTTTGCGATATATCCAAAATATTGATGTTGTGCAGGGCTAATACTCCCGTTACCTTTGCAACAATTCCCGAGCGATCAGAGCCTAACACCGTAAGCACGGCGCGCTCTGATGGAATGTGTTCAGCCGATGCTGATGCATGTGTTGTTGATGCTGAGCTGCACTCTGTTGATGCAGGTTTTGTTGACACGGCTTGCTTTGAAGTCTTATCGGCAGATGCCATATACGCCTCCTCGAGTGAGCGCACCCACATACTGATAATGCACGGAACACATGTAGCAAAAAAGGATAATACTCACTAGGAAAGATGTAGAGTCTCTAGTGTATCGGAAAAGGAGGCAATAATGCTTGATTTTGAATGGACATCACCAACTGAATTCATTTTTGGTCGCGACGCAGAATCTAAGGTAGGACCGTGGCTGAAAGACCATAGTTTTAGTAAGGCATTGTTGGTGTATGGACAGGGTTCTGTTGTAAAGAGTGGTCTTCTCGACAGAGTTAAAGCATCCCTTGATGCCGCAGGTATTGCCTACGTAGAACTTGGGGGCGTTCGTCCTAATCCCGAGGTAACTCTTGCACGCAAAGGCATCGAGCTAGTAAAAGAAGCCGGCGTTGACATTTTGGTGCCTATTGGTGGTGCCTCTGCCATTGACTGCTCAAAAGCAATCGCTGTTGGTGCCTTGTATGACGGAGACGTGTGGGATCTTTTTGACAAAGCCCTTGACCAAGTAGTACCAAGTGAGGCTATGCCTCTTGCCGTAGTGCTTACACTTCCCGCTGCCGGTTCTGAAGCCTCCAACTCGGCAGTTCTTTCAAATGATGAGCTCGGATTGAAGGAAAGCACCAAAGGCGACTTTAACCGCCCGCGCGTTGCTTTCATGAATCCCGAACTTACCAAAACCCTACCCGCCTACCAAACAGCGGCTGGCATCACCGACATGTGTTCCCATATTTTTGAGCGCTTCTTCTCCTCAACAACAAATACCGCCGTCTCAGACGAAATCTCCTTGGGGCTTTTACGTGCTATTCGCGGAGCGGCTTTGCGGGTTATGCGTGACCCAAACGATTACGATGCACGCGCAGAAATAATGTGGGCATCAACGCTTGCGCATAATGGCCTATGTGCGCGCGGGCGCGAAGAGGACTGGATGTCTCATGGTCTCGAGCATGAGCTTTCTGCCGCAAAACCCGAAGTAGCCCACGGAGCCGGGCTCGCCGTTATTTTCCCGGCATGGATGCGTCACGTATATAAGGCAAACCCCGCTCGCTTTGTACAGCTTGGCCGCGAAGTATTTGGGCTAGTACCTACCGGCGACGATGAAGCTGATGCTCTCAGTGCCATTGCATGTGTTCAGGACTTCTTCACATCGCTTGGCATGCCTCGATACATGGACGACTTTGGTTTCGTACCTGCCGATATCGATAAAATGGTTGAGCAGTTCATCATGATTAAAGGCGGCAAATGGCCTGTTGGAAACTTCATGCCCTTATATGAAGAAGACGCACGCGCAATTTATATGTCAGCCTTTAAGGAATAGGATCCGGGTACGTATCAACCCACATTATGACATGGCTTAAAACACGAAATATCCGCATACGCAAGCCCTAAAAACATATTGAATGGGTATGGTACATATCGATTAAATCTCGGCTGTGGTAGGAGGATGGTGTGCGCAATTTTATGCAGGGCCGCTTAGGCCTCGATGAGCTGGGTGCCATTTGTGCTATTGCTGGTACGCTTGCGCAAGTCTTTGCAAACGCAAGCAACATTATCGTTCTTTCGTGGGTAGCGATTGCCCTATGGCTTTTCACGCTTATGCGTGCGCTCACTCCTGCCACCTATGCCACATCTCATACTCACCGAGCTGCTTCGCAAAAATCGCACACAAACAAGGCAAAACGCTTTCAACAAACGGCGCAAAAAATTTGGTCTGAAAGAAAAGAAAAGCGCCATTGGCGTTGTAAAACCTGCG
>CAYWNN010000068.1:0-4755 GCA_964459685.1 uncultured Coriobacteriaceae bacterium | reverse complement strand
TCTCATTATTTGAATAACTACCAAGAACACCAGTATCAACCATATCGGTTGTCCAAGATTTATATCCACCTAAAGATGAATACATCGCTTTACCAGCATTTCCTGCAGATACTACACAGATCATGCCATCTTCAGATAACTTATCGATAACTTCCATTGAGGAAGATCTTGTATCAAAATCATCCATGACACTACCAAGAGACATGTTGAGTGCATCAACACCTAAAATAACACAATCGTTTAATGCTTCTAAGATATCACTATCACTAGCATAGGTATATGCACTAGATGTATCGTTAGTTGGTATGTATTCATAGAAAACCTTCATAAGTGCAAGTTGAGCATTAGGAGCGATACCTGCATAATCTTCTCCATTTGCTGCTGCAACTGATGCGACGTGAGTTCCGTGTTCTGAAACAGTTGATACGACATCGTAGTCGTTATTACTATTTGTTGAACTTCCACCATAGTCGTAGTAGAAAGGAATCTTATAGTTTTTCCATAAACTTCCTTCTTCTCCAGGATCTGATCCATCTGGTTTAGCTGTTAAACCATTTTCAACTGCATCTTGTATATAAGTATAACTTTGTACTTTTAAATCAGATGAATTTGATAAATCTTGAAAATAATCGTGATCTAGTAAAAATCCACTATCTAATATAGCTAAAAATGTTCCAGCTCCACCATTATTGCTTGCTGGTACATTCATAGAGATTGCAGATTGGTTGGAAT
Source organism: uncultured Coriobacteriaceae bacterium (assembly GCA_964459685.1). Taxonomy (GTDB): domain Bacteria; phylum Actinomycetota; class Coriobacteriia; order Coriobacteriales; family Atopobiaceae; genus CADBMC01. The sequence goes on along the minus strand of CAYWNN010000068.1, from coordinate 4,023 downwards.
CTTCATCATCTTTATCAACATTAACAACAGTAGAAGCTTCTTGAGGGACATATCCTTCTTGAATTTGTTCTTCTGTTCTATCAGTGCTCACCATACCATCAAAGGTATAAGTTTGATCAACAGCTACATGCGTAACATTTGTTAATGTAGATAATAATTCTTCATATTTAGAGTTAGCTCTAACTTCAACTACATTGATTCCTGGGAAGGTTCTTGTGATAGTGTAGTTATCTACACCTAAAAATAGTTTTAATTCTTTCTCAAATTGATCTTGAGTTGCTTCAACACCTTCTTCTCCAAGTGATAGTTGTGTACCTTTTAAACTAACTAAATAGGTCGTATTTTGAATACTAGTTTCGATCTCTTTTGCATCGGATTTAACTCCATCATAAGAACATACAAGGAAACTGAATGCTCCAAATGCTAAGAAAGATAAACTAAGCAATGTCTTCTTATTAATTTTCATAAATTCTTAACTCTCCTTTCGATATATGTTCTTATGCAGCGGTATAGTTGCTGATAGCAGTTTCTATCCGCTCGACGGATGTTGAACCAACATCTCGAAGTGATTTGACCATACCAGATAATGTTGAATAATTTAAAATCCATATATCGTATCCATAGATACCATCTAGATTATCAACATCATTGTAATATGTCACAAGCCAAAATCTATATCCTGTTGCATCTCCAATTCCACTATAACCAAAATAGATTGCGGTCTCATCTAATACATCAAAATCAAATGATTGATATGTTACGTAGTCGCCATATGTGAATGAATCATATCTTGCTAATAGATGTAATTTACCTAAATCATCTGCCCCATCTCCCAAAAGATTTTTCAAACCAACAGATGCGTAACTAAGATGTTTGCGGTAGCCGCTGTAGACTGTTACATCAACAGAATTAACATATTCATAGAATGTTTGTTCATCTGAATCATAATCAGTTACTTCTTCTGCGTAGAAATTGCTTTGACTAGTTCCTTCAAAGTAATATACTTTTCCACTCTTTTGGAAATATCCATATTGACCTGATGGGAAGTATGCATAATTTTCATTTAGATATGCATAATCTTCATCATCTCCGTCATATTCTCTAACTGTGTAGTTGTTATCAAAAAGTGGTTCAACAGCATTAACAACTTCGTTTGATGGTTGACTAATTGAATTCCATTCACTAGAAGTCATACCATTTACAAGTAATTTATTTTCTATTGTTGCATCAGTAGTTGATCCAATATTTTGAATGACCATTGATGTATATCCATATGCACCAAAGTCAACTCTCATCTCTAAATTTCCACTGCTATTAAATGAGATAGTTAATCTATCTGCCATAGTGATAAGAGATGTCGACCAACCAACATAAGTTAAGAATTGTTCAATTAGTGGATAGTTAGCAAGAGTCAAAGTTCCATCATCATCATCACCAACCACTTGTTCGACAACAACTGTTAAATATGAATCATTTAATGTGTAATATGGAATATCATCTAAATCAAATAGAGTTAACATATTACAAAGTGATTCTGCCATATCCCACCAAGATGAATATGATTCAGAAACAATTGAAGTAAATGCAAGTCTACCCATAGTATATTCAAGGGATGCAATTCCTGTTGTTCCTTCATATTCAAAATCAGCGTAAGCTACTTCTGCTTTTTTAGTACCCTCTGAGAACTCTATTTGAGATGTTGTTGAGTTATATGTGTTTTGATATTCAATCTCGTGATAATATGATTCAGTATATTGTCTAAGATAATGGAATCCGTATGAGTCACGTGTTGTTCCAACATTGTTAAAGATTTCAACTTCATAATTCTCAGCAGATTGAAGATATGAAATTAGATCTCTAACAGTTGTATCTTGTGTATATACCATGATATTAAACGATGTGGATACATATCCATCTGCATATACATAAATTTTCATATTACCTTCTGTTAATAGTTGTTGTGACTCATTGATAGATAAGGAATAATCATTTGAACTTAAAGTTGTCGTATCAGTTAATGTACCATCCTCATATGTTAAACCTTGAACGACAAGACCAGTTGATGAGAAATATTGATTTGAACTATCTCCAACAACATAAGTAGTTGTTGTTGGATTAGATGATACATATAATTTCTTTTCTGTGATTGTTTCACCAACTGAGACTGTGAAGGATGTCGATGCAAATGAACCATAACTGATAGTGATGGTATGTGTTCCATTAGATAATTCTGTTCCTTCTTCCATTGAGTAAGTTAGACCAGCATTTGTTAGATCGATACCACTATCATTTGCTCTATACCCATTAATATATGTATATCCAGTTACTTTAATTCCATCAAATGAGAGTTTTTCTCCTGTGTAGTATGAAAGTCTAGATGGGGATGATGTGAGTTCGAGTGCTGCATCACCTTGTATGACTTTAAGTTCACATGGGGACGAGGAATTATTTCCTACTGTTGCTGTTATCTCAACAGTTCCAGCAGATAAAAAGCTAACTAAACCTGTTTGATCAACAGTTGCAACATCTGTATTAGATGAGCTCCATGTAACTGTTTCATCTCCATCATAGTTATATACAGTTGCTGTTAGTTGGACATAGCTTCCAACATAACCATTTTTCCCTCCAGTGATAACAACCACAACTGATGTAGTTTCACTTCCACAGCTAACAACAGACATAGCTGCTATACTACCAAGAAGTAATACTCCACTTAGAGCAAATATTTTATATAATCTACCTTTTTTCATAATATAGTAACTCCTCTATATAAACGCATAACGATATAAAGACCCATCCATGTTCATCTTTATTCAACTTTTAGATGTACTACTGATGAAGGATCTTCATCAAAAGTCTTATCTAATGTATCTACGGTATCAGATGTCGCATATGCACTTTGTGATAAACTTAAACCTTGACTATTTGAATTTAAATTATCTACATAGTTTTGAATTAAGTAAACTGATGATTCTTCTTCATCTTGTATATCTTCTTGTATGTACCAAATATAATCGTAAAAATATGTTGGGTAATCATAATATCCAGACATAACAAAGTATAAACAAATACTTGTTTCATATACATTTCTATCAGAATCAAGTACAACTATATATTCAATGTAACTTGTATATTGATAATAGATATAATAAGCACTAAATGTACCATTTTCAGAAGCATAACCTGTTAAGAAGAATGGAAGATATGTACCATATGATCTATAGTAATATTCTGTATATCCATCTATATATTCGATTGTATCGTAGTGTAACCATAACAGTTCATCATCTTCATCTTGAAGTCCAACATAGTTGCCTAAGATATTGTAGTTAACAGATGATGGAAGAGTAGTCGTTTCAGTTGTATCAACAGATAATGTGTCATCACTAATTTCAAATTCATAAAGATCTCCATCATAGATACTATAATCTGTATCTGTTACAACATATCCAGATATAGAAGTGCTTGCTACTGATACTGGATAGTAATTAGAATTGTATGATACAGTTGCATCTTTTAGATAATAGTAATCATCGTTAATATATACTTCATCGTAGGTATAACCAGAAACATAACCAGTTGAACCAGAGAAAGTATATAGAGGCATATATTCATGCCAATATGAATAATCAGCGCCATATTTAGATAGAGCTAATCCTTTGCGTAATGTTTCGTCTGTATATGCTTCTTCACTAGCTACAGTAGCTGATGTAGTTGTATTAGCAAGAGTAGCAACAACCGAGTTATCTACAGATCCAAGTGATAATGTGAAATCTAATACATAACTAGAAGTACCATAATACATTGTGATATATATTGTGAAATTTAAGAAACTATCATCTTCTGGTACGATTAAACAATAGTCGTTAGCATAGTAACTACTAAGATATTGAGTATAGCCACTAAGAGCAAAGAAATACTCATTTAAATCTTGTCCACCATAATATCCAGAAACCACAGTAGTTTGCTGATTTTCATCTGTGATATATAAAGTTCCAGTTGTCATACCAGCAGCAAGTGTAT
>CAYWNN010000067.1:0-4765 GCA_964459685.1 uncultured Coriobacteriaceae bacterium | reverse complement strand
TCACATAGTAATCAGGGGCAAAATCTTCCGCCGCCAGCAGCATCGGCGTAAGCCGCTTAAAGCCGCGTATCCGTTCACCGCAGTTTGTAAGATAAGGGTCTACGACTAATGTGCAGCCGTAGCTGTCTTTCAATAGATACCCCGCCTGACCCAGCCAGCAGATCATTAGCTCTTTCTGCAACACCTGTGTCCTGCGTATTTCCTTTGCAAGATTCATCCCGCTACCTTTTCCGGCCACTCAATACAAACATCCCTCAAGCCAGGAATACCGTTCGTCAAACTGAACCTTGTACTTCTTCGTATCTCCGGCAAGACCCCACAGCAGATACGCCCGAGTGCCGGGCAGTGCCACCGTAGTGTGGTATCCGGTGGGCAACGCAATGGCGTTGTTGTCTTCTTCGATAACGTTGACCTCATCCCAGAGCTTCTTGTTATCGTCCGCCAGGTCGTAACCGTGCTGCATGACTCCGCCGCGGCCCGGTCCGTCCTCGGTGGAAGTCATCCGGAAAGAGAAGATCTCGTCCAGAATGCATTCCTTTCCGGGGCGCTCATAATCATGCCGGTGAGCCGGGAATCCGATCCAGCCGCCGGGAATGGACACGGTCTCGCCCACTATCAGCAGCCTGGTGATGTGGTCGTTGTGTTTGCCCGGCTGGCCGAAGATGAACCGGTATTTCCGCTTGTAGATGTACTCGCCGGGTTCTCCCTCTTCCACGTTTCCGGGCGGACAGAAGTATGGAGCGTTTCCCTCATCGCAGTAAGCGGTGAATACCCTTGCCTCCATCCCCTTTTCGCTGTACAACTTCACTGTGGCCTTGGGCGGAGCGTACAGCGCGGTGGGCCGTTCATCGTAGACATTGCCTCGTGTGCCCCTGGCTCCGTCCACAACGGTTACACCATCATACTCCACCCAGCAGGTCATATCTCCCTGCTGCAGCACGATGGCCTGCTCCTCACCGATAACCTTGTACTCCAGCCTCTGGCCGGGGTTTAGGAGTATACGTCCAAATCCCTCATAAGTCATATCGGAGTTAGCTTTGGAGATCACGCTCTCATAGCCGTTCAGATCTTGAAAGCGATATACGGTCGTGTAAGACATAATGCGTCAACTCCTTTTTCCTTTACTCAATACACTACTGTTAACGGGATATGTGACCGGATTCCCTGTGAGATACTCGGTGATCCCTCGGGCGCTGTCCATGGCCATGGCTCGCAATGCCCCGTCGCTGAGAGCCGCGTTATGCGGAGAGAGAACGACATTTTCCATGGAGAAGAGGGGATTATCGTCGGCGGGGGGTTCCTGCTCGAACACATCCAGGCCCGCACCGGCGATTTCTCCGGACTTGAGAGCCTCGATCATGGCCGCCTCATCGACCACGCTGCCCCGAGCGGCGTTGATGATACAGGCGCTCCTCTTCATCGCCTTGAACTGCTCGGCACCCACCAGATGGAATGTCGAGGGGACGAGCGAGGTATGGACGATCACGAAATCGGATTCGGCATACAGTTCTTCCGGCGTCACCATGGTGACGCCCAGCTCTTCAACATCTGACTGCGTCACATAAGGGTCCGTGCCCAGAATGTTCATCTCGAAGCCGGAGAGCTTCTTCACTACCAGACGGGAAATCTTGCCCATCCCGACGATTCCAACCGTGGCGCCTTTGAGCTCCACGGTCTTGTAAGTGTTGCGCTCACCGAACCGACCGCTGCGGGTCAGCTTATCCATCCGCACCGTACGCTTGGACAGCGCCAGCAGCAGCATCATTATGTGTTCCGCCACGGCGTTCAGGTTTGAGGAGGGAGCATTGACCACTAAAATCCCCTTGGCCGTGGCGTGATCCACCGCAATGTTGTCTACACCCATGCCATGCTTGGCTACCACCTTCAAAGTTGGGATGGCGTCCATGACCTGCTCCGTGACCTTCGCGACGCGGACCAGAATCGCGGAACACCCCCGAGCTTGCCGGATGATCTCGGCAGCCTCCGTGGAAGATCCCTGCACGACCTCGAAATTCTCCTTAAGATACGTCACCGCATCCGGATGAATTGGCTCCGTCAGAAATACTTTTTCCACGAGAATCCCCTTTCTCAGCCTCGGATCCGGCCGATGGCATCCTTACCCCACTTGATGATGATTCCCTCGTCGGAGGAAAGCAGGATGTACCGCACGCCTCTGGCTATCAGCTCCCTGGCGGCCTGCGCGGAGCCCGCCGTCGTACCGACGGCCTTGCCTGCGGCCAATGTCTTGGTGATAACGGTGTCGATGGCAGCTCTCACCTCTGGATCCGATGTCTTGCCGGGGACGCCGTAAGACTGGGACAGATCCATAGATCCGATGAAAATGACATCGATGCCTTCCACCTTTAGAACCTCATCCAGATTTTCCACGCAGGTCCTGGTCTCACAGTGGGAGATTACCATCGTGTTGGCATTGGCGGCTTCGATATACTCCTCTACGCCGCAGGTACCGTAGTCGCACGCCCGGACGCTGGGGGACAGCCCCCGCACTCCCAAAGGAGTGTACTTCACATAGGAAACCAGGTTCTTCGCTTGCTCCGGGGTGTCCACATTGGGCACCTGAACACCTGCATATCCCAGATCCAGGTTCTGCAAGATCTCCACCTGCTGGTTCTCCCGCACGCGGACTATGGGGGTAATTCCTGCCGCGTCCGCCGCGCGGACGATATTTGTCAGTTGCTCTCGATCCACCGCCACATGCTCCGTGTCCAACACAAAAAAATCGAACCCTGCCAGAGCCAGCAGCTCGGGGACCGCAGGATCCGTCAGCTTCATAAATGTGCCAACGGCGCTTTCCCCATTTTGGATCTTCTTTTTCAAGAGATTTTCGCGCATAACAATATACCTTTGACTGAAATGTTCCGCCTGAAATAGTTGCAAAAAGAGTGCCATACCTGCCAACATCGCGAGGTAAATGTTATTTTTGTGACAAATTCCTGATATTAATTTCACAATTTTTATAAGTTTTGACGAAAATATTTGCCAAAAATTGCTGTTTGGCAAACACTTTTTGCCTAAAATCGCCTTTGGTTCTCCGTTTTTGTATGCACATTTTCATATCCGTTGTTTTTTTCCACACGTTTTTCAGGCTGATCCAATCCGCCGTAAGCAAAAAGCTCCCGACAGAATAACGACCGTTAAGCCGTTTCCTGTCGGGAGCCGTGTTGTTCCATGCCGTACAACATGCCCTTTATATCATTCATCTCTTTTTGTTTCCCTGTAGTTTGCGGACGATGGTGGAAGGATCCACTCCCAGAGCGGCCGCGGCTTTCCGAATAGAGCCGCACCGGTCAATGGCATTCTGTATAGCGGCCTGCTCCACCCGCTCCACCGTCGCCTTCAGCGGCAGGATCTCCTGCGTCCCCATGAAGACCGGTTCCTCACTCGCTGACAACAGTTTCTTAGGAAGATTCTCACGCCGGATCTCATCCTTCGAGGTGGTGATCACCAGGTTCTCCAACACATTTTCCAACTCGCGGACATTGCCCGGCCAGGAATAGTTCTCGAAAAGTTCAATGGTATCGGATAAAATCACCTTGCGGGTATTGTACTTCTGATTCAGCACCGTCAGAAAATGGTTGATAAGCGGCACGATATCCTCCTTGCGCTCCCGCAGAGGCGGAATCTGGATACTAACCACATTCAGACGGTAGTACAGGTCCTCCCTGAACTGTCCATCCCGAACCATCTGCTCCAGATTCTTATTGGTGGCCGCAATGACCCTTACGTCGATATCTATGGGCTCGGTACCACCCACGCGGGTGACTTTCCGCTGCTGGAGTACCCGCAACAGCTTTACCTGCATATGCAGCGGAAGGTCGCCGATCTCGTCCAAAAACAGCGTACCTGTGTTTGCCGCCTCAAAGAGGCCCTTATGGCCCTTGTTGTCCGCTCCGGTAAATGCCCCTTTCTCATACCCAAACAGCTCTGACTCGATCAGATTCTCCGGAATAGCTCCGCAGTTTACCTGAAGATACGGCATATCCTTTCTGGGGCTGTTGTTGACGAGAAGCTCGGAAACCAGTTCCTTTCCTGTTCCCGACTCCCCCAAAAGCAAAACTGTAGCGCCGTCAAATCTTGCAACTCGCTGAGCCAACTCAACAACATGTCGGAAGGATCCGCTGTTCGCAACGATGGTGCTGATACCCAAGCGGATCTTCATCTTTTCCAACTGCTTATTTTGCCTATTTATAATTTCTTCTTTCTCCCGAAGTTCGGCCTCTATTTTGTTCAGCTCCGTGATATCACGCACATTGTTGAACACATACCGCACCTGTCCGTTTTCGTCGAAAACCGGCGTAGCCGTGGCCAATGTCGTCAACTGGGTCCTGTAATTGTAGCAGATCTTGGAAGTCTGCCGCTTCTGCTCGATAGCCTCAAGACATACAGACTCGGAAAAGATCTTATCTTCAAGCAGTTCTTTCGTACTCTTTCCTATCAGGCTTTCTTTTGTCACACCCAACCTGGCCGCGCACGAGGAGTTAGCAAAGAGCAACTTGCCGGCCCCGTCCGTGATCCATATTCCGTCATAAGAATAATCAAGCATCTTGATCAAGCTCGCGACGTCAACTTTGCGGTTTTCTTCCTTATCCCACTTTTTCGTTGCCATTTCTCCCTCAAACAATTTCCCTCTTTTTTTATAACTCTGTGAGGACGAAGTGTCAAGAGAGCGCATTCAAAAGTGGAACGGCATAGCATTCAAAAGTGGAACCGCGCCTTTAAGAGCCTATTGTTGTTTTTGCCAGCG
>CAYWNN010000066.1:0-4812 GCA_964459685.1 uncultured Coriobacteriaceae bacterium | reverse complement strand
CAGCACGTGTTTGGCTCGTAAGAGCAAACTCATCGAGCTCTTCGCGGGTGAGGCCATACTTCTCAGCAACGTTTTCAGCAGTAATGCCCATGTGGTAGTCGTTAAAGGCATCCCACAAACCGTCGTACACCATGGTGTCAACGAGCTCAGACTTACCCATAGGAGCACCCATGCGGTAGCCATAGCGTCCCTGCTGCATGGCGAAGGGTGCCATGTCCATGTTCTCGGTTCCGCCCGCAACAACAACGTCGGCGTCCCCTGCCATAATCATCTGGGCAGCCATGTTAACGGAATGCAGGCCAGAGCCACAAACCACGTTAACCGTTACTGCAGGGGTCTCAATAGGAAGCCCTGCATCAATTGATGCCTGACGAGCAACGTTTTGACCTTGTCCTGCCTGCAACACACAGCCCATGTATACATGGTCAACATCAGAAGGCTTAATACCTGCACGATTGATAGCTTCTTTAATTACGGTGGCTCCGAGGGTGCGTGCTTTTACATTCGCCAGCGTCCCTGCGAACTTGCCAATAGGAGTCCTACATGCACTTGCAATAACGACCTTCTTCATAAAGCGTTCCTCCTTGATCGCTTTGTACCTGCGATATTATTTGACACTTCACTACTGTACCAAGGCTGTATGGCTTCGTCTGTGAGACGCTTTCATATCTTTGTAATTTCCTGTCTTGTATTGCGCCTATCCGTTTGCATTACGCCCTGTATTACGCCTGCTTGTTGGAATACTTCCACACGCCCATAGCCTCGGCTTCTTTGATGAGCTCATCGCGGAAGTCGGGATGAGCAATGGAGATGAGTTTTTCTGCTCGCTCCCAAGCAGTAGCACCCTTGAGATTGACCATGCCGTATTCAGTTACCACATACATAACGTTGGTACGGGTATCGGTTACCGCAGAGCCAGGGATAAGTGTTGGACGAATGCGGCTGGCAACCTCACCGGTGCGCTTATTTGTAAAGGTTGACGACAGGCAGATAAAGCTCTTGCCACCCTGAGACAGATAGGCACCTAGTACGAAGTCTTGCTGGCCGCCCGCTCCAGAAATAGGACGAATGCCTGAGCTTTCAGAGCTCACCTGACCAAAGAGGTCAATATCGACCGCGTTGTTGATGGAAATAAAGTTGTCGAGCTGAGCGATGGTGCGAACGTCGTTGGTATAGTCCACCGGAACGCTCATGCACTCGGGGTTGTCATCGAGGAAGTCATACATCTTCTGTGTACCAGCACCGAAGGCATATACCTGACGGCGCGGGTCGATGTTCTTCTGATTGCCCGTAATCTTTCCTGCCATTGAGATGTCTACGAAGGCGTCAACATACATCTCGGTGTGTACGCCAAGATCCTTCAGATCGCTCTCGGCAATCATGGCACCGATGGCGTTAGGCATCCCGCCAATACCAAGCTGCAAGCATGCACCATTGGGAATTTCGGGCACGATGAGGTTGGCTACTGCCATATCGACCTCAGTAGGCTCGCCGCCTCCGCCAAGAATGCCCATGGGCTGGTTGTCGCCTTCAATAACCATGTCGACATCTTCGATAGAGATGCCATTGTCATAACCGCCGAGACAGCGCGGCATGTTTTGGTTAACCTCGACAATAACAATCTCAGCACGGCGACACACCTCTGCGAGGTGGCTTGCCGAAGGACCAAAGCTAAAGTAGCCATGCTTGTCCATGGGGGAAACCTGCATGCACGCTACGCGAGGTGGCTCAGCTGAATCGTGATAGTAGCGTGGCAACTCTGAATAGCGCAGGGGGCTATAAAAACCATAACCAGCAACACAGGCGCGACGCTCAATACCACCCATGTGCCAGCTGTTCCATGTGAGGTGCTCTTGTGGCTCATCAATCTTGAAAATCTCTGGCTCCCAGCACAATACGCCACCACGGAACTTAACATCTGTAAGCTCTGGCAGGCGCTGAGCAAGGGCCGCATCGAAGGCTACTGGCGTCGTAACGCACCAGCCAAAATCTACCCAATCGCCTGAGTTCACCGACTCGGCTGCCTTGTCGGCAGATACCAGCTTTTGTGCGTAGAGTTCTTGGTAGTTCATGCAGTTTCCTTCCTAAATGACGCGGTCGCGGACTTTATGGTCGCGGACTTTATTATAGTTGTAGCTTTGCTATTTCCTCGCAAAAGATACCTGCTCAATCTTCTACCTGAGGATACAGGCCCGTTCTCTCAATAAAGCCGTATTCCATACCGACATAACATATAGAAAAGCTAATTCATGCGCATGAACATCCTTGGATGCTATTTGCGATACATAGATATATAACATTGGATGACATTTGTCTTCTTGTGCGTACTTATGCATAGTAACTGCACAAACTGAAAGATGGCTAATTGTATGAGCTGCGGGTATAATGCAGGTCAATATGCGCAGTTCACGCCGCATTCAACTGGTAATGGTGCGTGCATACACAGGTTCTATCCCGTAAATCATCGGTTACAGTTCGTATGCTTTCAACGCATTTCATTGCAAAGTTGCGCAACATGTGTAAGGAAATTGTCTGCCATATGCAGACACTAATGAGAGGGAGGACACATGGAGAAAATCGTGAACATGTCTCGTAGGTCTTTTGTAGCTTCAGGTGCTGCGGCAGCTGGCCTTACTATGCTTGCTGGTTGCTCCACATCTACCAGCTCATCAAGTGACGGCTCGGACGACTCAAGCACGGTATACACCATTGCCACAGATACCGTCTTTGCTCCATTTGAGTACACTGACGAGGATGGTAACTACATCGGCATCGACATCGACCTTTTGGCTGCCATTGCAGAGGATCAGGGCTTCGAATACGAACTCGACGCTTTGGGATTTGACGCGGCGTTGCAGGCTGTTCAAAGCGGTCAGGCTGACGGCGTTATTGCCGGCATGAGCATTACCGAAGAGCGCCAGGAGATCTTTGACTTCTCCGATCCTTACTACGATTCCACGGTATGCTGTGCAGCCCTTGCGGGCGGCGATATTAGCTCCCTCGAGGATCTTGAAGGCGCTAATGTTGCTATCAAGCAGGGCACACAGAGCGCAGCCTGGGCAGAGGAACTTGCTGCAGAGTATGGCTTTACCACGACCGTATTCGACACCTCCGACGTTATGTATCAGGATGTCATCGCTGGTAACTCTGCTGCCTGCTTCGAGGATACGCCTGTTATGAGCTACGCAATTTCTACCGGCTCAATTGATTTGGAGATTGTTGCTACCTGCGATGAGGACAGCGACTACGCAACGCCTTATGGCTTTGCTGTTCTTAAGGGCGAAAACGCCGAGCTGCTTGAGATGTTCAACGCAGGTCTTGAAAACATCCGTGATAATGGCACCTACGACGAAATCGTCGATACGTACGTTCAAGCAGACTAAAACAGCATAGTTTGTTGAGTGCAGGGGCGGTATTAATACCTATACATCCGCCCCTCACTATGAATGCTTGTTCTAAGAATAGAGAGTTTTGCCTATGTCGTTTTTTGAACTATTTATCCAGTCCTTGCCCTCATTGCTACAAGGACTTGGGCTCACCCTGCAGCTCGCGGTAACTTCTCTGCTTATCGCTATGGTGTTGGGTATTTTTATGTCGCTGTTAGGCATGAGCAAAGTGTTGGCGTTGCGCCTTATCAATAAGGCCTATGTTGCCGTTATTCGAGGCACTCCCCTCTTGGTACAGGCTTTCTTTATTTATTTTGGTATTACCGGTGCTACCAGTTTCCGCATCACTGCCTTTACGGCGGGCGTTATTGCACTTTCCTTAAATGCAGGAGGCTATCTTTCCGAGATTTTCCGTGGTGGCATTCAAGCAGTGGACCCCGGACAGCGTGAAGCAGCACGAAGCTTGGGACTTTCTTCAGCGCAAACAACCTGGCGCATTATTCTGCCTCAAGCCATTCGCATTTGTATTCCTTCAGTTGTTAACCAGTGGTGCATCACCATTAAAGACACGTCCATTATTTGCGTTATTGGCTTGGCTGAGCTCACCCGTATGGGGCAAATGATTATTGCTCGAACCTATCGCTCTTTTGAAGTGTGGATTATGGTTGGCGTACTGTATTTCATCGTGATTTACCTGCTTACTGTTTTGTCCCGCATCGTTGAGAAGAAGGTGTCGTTGGATGACTAATCCCAAGGTGGAAATTAGCGGTTTGCATAAGTCGTTCGGCGACAACGAGGTTTTGCGCGGTATCGACTGTACTATTCAAACTGGTGAAGTGGTATGCATTATTGGACCATCGGGCTCGGGTAAATCTACCTTTTTGAGATGCATTAACTGTCTCGAGACGCCTACGGGTGGCACCATCAAGGTAGATGGTCATCTTATGGACCCCAATGCTAAGAATATCGATGAGCTGCGCGAAGACATAGGAATGGTGTTTCAGCAGTTCAACCTCTTCCCCCACCTCACCGTACTCGAAAATATCACCATCGCACCTGTTTTGCGCAAAAAAATGAGCAAGGAAGACGCTCAGCAGGAAGCAATGAGGCTGCTCGAGCGTGTAGGGCTTGCCAATAAGGCTGATGCACGTCCTCGAAGCTTATCTGGCGGACAACAGCAGCGTGTTGCCATTGCTCGCGCACTTGCTATGAATCCTGGTCTTATGCTCTTTGACGAGCCTACGAGCGCGCTCGACCCTGAGATGGTTGGCGAGGTTTTAGATGTTATGCGCAGTCTTGCCAATGAAGGCATGACCATGGCTATTGTTACTCACGAGATGGGTTTTGCCCGTAATGTGGCGAATCGCGTGCTCTTTATAGACGGAGGGGTTATTGCTGAGGAAGGCAGCCCTGAACAGATCTTCGA
>CAYWNN010000065.1:0-4820 GCA_964459685.1 uncultured Coriobacteriaceae bacterium | reverse complement strand
TTGATGAGGTAGCTCCTATAGTGGATGCCATAAGCCCTGTGCCAGGAGGTGTTGGCTCTATTACCAATGCGATCTTGGCGTCCCATGTTGTTGTTGCTGCCGAGCGAGAACTTGGCTTAACTTCAGCTTAGATTGCTTTCTCGATAGCAGATGACTACAGATCACACTCACACAGCGGCATGTGCTCGCTATGCTCAATGCGTCGAACTTTTGGCTGCTATTCCGAAAGAAGGAGTGCATCCTAAGCTCGAAGCTACAACAGACATGCTCTCAGAGCTTGGCCTCGTCCGTCCCCCTTTTGAGATCGTACAAATTGCAGGTACGAATGGGAAAACCTCCACTTCTCGCTTTACTGCTGCCATACTGCGCTCGCAAGGACTCTCATGCGGACTGTTTACCTCTCCGCACTTGGTGAGCTATACCGAGCGCTTCGAGATAGACGGTGTGCCCTGTAGTGAGGAACTCTTTGTTGCTGGCATCAATAAGGCGGTAGCTGCGCGCGACGCGGTGAACACACGACGTGTTGAGGCGGGACTTGCTCCCTATGATGTCACCGAATTTGCATTGCTCACTGTGGCTGCTATATGGATCTTTACAGAAGCTGCCTGCGATGTAGTTGTTTTAGAAGTTGGTATGGGTGGCAGATGGGACCCAACAACAGCACTCACACCAAAGGTGGCTGCAATTTCAGGTATCGATTTGGATCACACCAGTGTCCTTGGCAACACGCGCAAGGATATAGCAAATGAAAAAGCCGGTGTTATTCGAAGTGCTGTGAAGCCTGTGTTAGGTCGGGCTACCCAGCACGATGAAGAGGTACGGAGCACCCTTAATGCTCGCTGCACAGAAGTTGGAGTTACGCCCTATATTGTGGGCGAGACAGAGGTATCGTCATGCATGCCAATACTTGCCGGGCGACCCATATGGCAGGCGGAAAACATCGCTCTCGCATATAAGGTTTGTGAAGTCTATCTTGCAAAGAACCTGCCTCTCGCAGATGTTCAAGAGGCGCTTACAGACTGCGTTGTACCTGGGCGTTTTGAATGCTTGTGCGAAGAACCACTCATCATCGTCGATGCATCTCATAACCCACAAGGCATACGAGCCTTTATAGCTTCTGTATCACAGCGTTGGCCCGAGAAATGTTCGCGACCTGCGCTTCTGGTAGCCATGCTTGAAGACAAGGATTATAGGAGCATGACCGAGCTTTTATCTGCTGAGTTTTGCGAGATTGTCGTTACACAAACATCGTCATCTCGTGCGCTGAGTGCTCATGTTCTTGCTCATGAATTTGAGCAAGCAGGATCTCAATCGCCCCGCATTACTACTTCAGTTGCTGAGGCAATACAGCTCCTCGGTGGAAAATCTTATATTGCCTGTGGTTCTGTAACCTTAGTGGGCGAGTTAATGAACTTGCTGAGATAGGATTAGTTAGTAGAATTGTATGAACTGTGTTTGATGCGCTGATGTGTTTTAGTGCGATAAGGAGGATGGCATCGCATGTCTTCTTTGATTGGCGAACTTATTACCCCTGAAGTCCGCATGTTACTTTATCTTTTTGTGGTTTACCTGGTCATCATGTATGTCTTGTCGATCGTCTACGTTATTCGAGATGCCCAGCGTCGAGGTGCAGAGCCTTGGTGGCTGTGGGCAATCGTCTCGGTGGTTCCTGCGGTTGGTCTGCTTGCCTATGTAATATTGCGACCCACCTCGTACTTGGTAGATCGTGAGGAACAAGATCTCGACATTGCTCTGCGCGAGCATCAGCTCTCTCACTACGGTATTTGTCCGAAGTGCGGCACTCCCATCGATAGAGACTTTATTGTGTGCCCCATCTGCAATACTCAGGTACGAAATGTATGCCCTACCTGCCATCGTCCTTTGAATGCAGACTGGAAGGTATGCCCGTACTGCAGAACACATATCGTCTAGTGCGAAGCTAAGGAGATTTACATTCATGGCTGAGATGCTGACCTTAGATGCCTTTGAAGAAGCGGCTGCGTGTGTTGCAGAAGTCATTCTAGAAACCAAACTTATTCAGAGCACATACTTCAGCGAGCAAACATCTAACCGGGTATATCTCAAGCCTGAAAATCTTCAGAGAACGGGCGCATACAAAATTCGTGGTGCCTACTACAAAATTTCTACCCTCACCGATGATGAGCGTGCGCGCGGTCTTATTACGGCATCGGCGGGAAACCATGCACAGGGAGTAGCTACCGCAGCCAAGATGTATGGCGTTAAGGCTGCTATTGTGATGCCCGAGACTACACCCTATCTTAAGGTTGAGCGTACCCGTGCACTCGGTGCAGACGTTATCTTGCACGGAAACGTATATGACCAGGCCTATGAGCATGCACTCGATCTTGCCGAGCGCGAAGGCTACACGATGGTACATCCCTTTAATGACCTGGCGGTTGCCACAGGTCAGGGAACTGTTGCCATGGAAATCGTGCAGGATTTGCCCTTAGTTGATTACATTTTGGTGCCTGTTGGGGGAGGCGGATTAGCTACGGGCGTAGCTGTCCTTGCGAAGTATCTCAACCCAAATATAAAGGTGATAGGTGTTGAGCCAGAAGGAGCGGCAAGCTTGACGGCAGCGCTTAAGGCGGGCCACATAGTAAAGCTTGATTCTGCCAATACCATTGCTGACGGAACTGCCGTGCTTGCCTGTGGCGACAAGAACTTCCCCTACCTACAAAAGTATCTCGATGATGTCATTACCATCTCAGATGATGAGCTCGTTGATGCCTTTTTGGATATGGTCGAAAACCATAAGATGGTGGTTGAAAACTCTGGGCTTCTCACGGTTGCCGCACTACATCACCTCACATGCAAAGATAAGCGTGTGGTAGCCATCCTATCTGGTGGCAACATGGATGTGATAACCATGAGCTCGGTGGTACAGCATGGCCTGATGCGCCGGGATAGGATATTTACGCTTTCGGTTCAGCTTCCCGATCGCCCAGGTGAGCTTGTACGTGTTGCAAAAACCATCGCTCAGGCTAACGGTAATGTCATTCGGCTGGATCACAACCAGTTTGTATCCACCAATCGTAATGCTGCAGTTGAGCTGAAGGTTACCGTTGAAGCCTTTGGGACGGCGCATAAGCAGCAAATTCTTTCTGATCTAGCAAATGCGGGCTTAGATCCGCAGGTAGTTCAAACACAGTTATAGCAGCTTAATGACCTATAGCGGTCTTATGATGAAGCGAAAAGGAAGCGCTTGGCATGAAGATTATTGATAACGCGGGCAATGTTTCGGTGTGTGCTCCCGAAGAGGAGTGCGAGGTAGTGCGTCATAGCTGCGCCCATGTATTGGCTCAGGCGATTAAGCGCCTATATCCACAAGCTCATTTTGCCTATGGTCCTGCTACCGAAAATGGCTTTTACTACGATGTTGATTTAGGGGATGCGAGCCTTTCCGAAGATGATCTGCCGGCTATTGAAGATGAAATGCGGCGCATCACCAAGGAGAATCTCAAGTTTGAGACCTTTGAACTCACACGTGCAGAAGCTAAGGCGCTTATGGCTGAGCGCGGTGAGCTCTATAAGGTTGAGCATATAGATGATTTGCCTGAAGATGCTCGCATCACGTTCTTCCAGCAAGGCGAATATATCGACATGTGTGTAGGTCCACACGTATGCTATACCAAGGCACTTAAGGCATTTAAGCTCACGGGTGTTTCAGGTGCTTATTGGAAGGCCAACAAAGACAATAAGATGCTCATTCGTGTAAACGGAACTGCATTCCCCACCAAGCCCGAGCTCGACGAGCATTTGCGCATGCTTGAAGAGGCAAAAAAACGCGACCATCGCAAGATTGGTCGGGAAATGAACCTGTTTATGATGCGCGATGAGGCACCAGGCTTCCCCTTCTTTTTGCCCAATGGCATGATTCTTAAAAACGAGCTGCTAAATTACTGGCGTGAGATTCACCACAAAGCAGGCTATGTAGAAATCTCAACACCAATGATTATGAGTGCCGATTTGTGGAAAACCTCCGGTCACTGGGATCACTACAAGGACAATATGTATTCCACCTCCATCGACGATGAGGAATACTGCATTAAACCTATGAACTGTCCTGGCGGCGTGCTGGTGTATAGAGCTCAGCCCCATAGCTACCGAGAGCTGCCTATTCGCGCGGGAGAAATTGGCTTGGTTCATCGTCATGAGCTGCGCGGCACCCTACATGGGCTCTTTAGAGTGCGCTGCTTCAACCAAGACGATGCTCACTTGTTTGTGCGTCCCGACCAGCTTACCGACGAAATTGTTGGAGTGGTTAACCTTATCGATTCGGTATACAAGAAGTTTGGCTTTAGCTATCACGTAGAGCTTTCCACACGTCCTGAGGACTCGATGGGTTCTGATGAAGATTGGCAGCGTGCAGAAGCTGGCTTGCACGATGCCCTTGTTGCCCTTGGCATGGACTATGTGGTAAACGAGGGGGATGGCGCCTTCTATGGGCCTAAGATCGACTTCCATCTTGAAGACTCCCTCGGGCGCACGTGGCAGTGTGGCACCGTCCAGCTCGACTTCCAGATGCCACAGAATTTCGATTTGGAATACACCGATAGCGATGGCGAGAAAAAGCGCCCCATCATGTTGCATCGCGTTGCCTTTGGCTCTATTGAGCGTTTTATCGGCATCCTCATCGAGCACTACGCTGGCAAGTTCCCCACCTGGCTTGCTCCTTTGCAGGTAAAGGTATTGCCCGTGTCTGAGAAAAGCCGCGAGTATGCTCACGAGGTAGCACGTGCGCTTGACGATGCTCATATACGTGTCACGGTTGATGATCGCGATGAAAAGATAGGCTA
>CAYWNN010000064.1:0-4964 GCA_964459685.1 uncultured Coriobacteriaceae bacterium | reverse complement strand
CACGACGCCTCGGTGTAGCAGTTAAGTGCGCAACTATTACCCCTAATCAAGATCGCGTTGAAGAATACAAGCTCAAGAGCATGTGGAAGAGCCCCAATGGCACCATTCGTGCCATACTCGACGGCACGGTATTTCGTACGCCCATTGTTGTAAAGGGCATTGAACCGGTGGTACGCTGCTGGAAGCGCCCCATAACTATTGCGCGCCATGCATACGGAGATGTCTATCGCAATGCTGAAATGTGCATCGACCAGCCGGGCCGCGCTGAGCTGGTGTTTACCGGTGCTGATGGCAACGAACAACGCACACTCATTCACGAATTTAGTTCACCGGGTGTGCTCCAAGGCGTACATAACCTCGACAGCTCCATAGCAAGCTTTGCAACAAGCTGCATGGAATATGCCTTGTCTACCAAACAAGATTTATGGTTTGCTTCAAAGGACACGATTTCAAAAACCTACGACCACCACTTCAAGGATGTCTTCCAAGAGGTGTTCGATACCCACTTTTCCGAGCGTTTCAAGCAGGCAGGTATTGAGTACTTCTATACCTTGATCGACGATGCGGTTGCCCGTGTCATGCGCTCAGAAGGCGGATTCATCTGGGCATGCAAAAACTACGATGGCGACGTTATGAGCGATATGTTGTCTTCTGCCTTTGGCTCACTCGCCATGATGACCAGTGTTCTGGTGTCTCCTGATGGTACCTGCGAATACGAAGCAGCTCATGGTACGGTGCAGCGCCACTACTATCGCCACTTAGCAGGTGAGACCACATCAACCAACTCAGTGGCAACTATCTTCGCGTGGACCGGAGCTCTACAAAAACGAGGGGAGCTCGATGAGCTCCCCGAATTGGTGCAATTTGCTCGCAGACTTGAAGAAGCAACGCTTGCAACTATTGAGTCTGGAAAGATGACGGGCGATCTTGCACGTATCACCTCAATCGAAAACCCGAGCGTGCTCTCTACCGAAGGCTTCATTCAGGCAGTTGCCGAGCAGCTTAGCCGATAGCAGCCTGGCGAGCGTCTCGCTAGGTGGCTGATAGCCTGAGCCAGCGAGCGAGTGGGTCGTACAACTTAATCGATGGCGATTTTGGTAACGTTTCCCTTCTCTTTCTGCTTGGGAATGTTTACCGTAAGCACGCCATTATCAAGCTTTGCGGTAAGCCCTGAGGTGGCTGCATCTTTGAGATACACGCCGCGCGTTGCGCTCCACTCAGAAGTTTCCTTGTACAGGTAATTCTTGTTCTTCTGCTCTTCGCTTTCTGTCTTTTCAACCGAAATAGAAAGTCTCCCCTCGTTCAGTTCAATATCTATTTGGTCGCGCTCAACGTTGGGGAGCTCTGCGCATACAACGTATGCATCTCCTGCATCTTCAACGTCCATTTTGAAACCCTCGGCGCTTGAGGTGCGCATCAAGGGTGCATCAAAGAAGTCGTCGAAGGGCCAGCGGTTCAACAGGCTGGAATAGCGATTACGAGGAATAATGGTCGTCATGATTATCAGCTCCTTTAAGACCTCATTCGTGCTCATAGGCACAATTTTTAATCACATATACGTATTCCCCTATCAAGAATTTGTATTCAACTCGTAGCAAGTTTTCTTAGTTCTTATTGCTCATTAAATCTAAGTGCATGATGCTAAGGTTTAGGAAGGCTCCTCGGCACAGGGGGTGACGCAGGAGCCTTTGCACGCAAGGATAGCCACCCAACAAAAAAGGTGTTCAGAGCCGAAAACCCCTAGATGTTGAATCGATCGCAAAAAATATTCGAAGATTTTGTGTATAGGTTCTTATCTTTGTACTATTGGTTAAAAGATAAGATTTTGATAGTTTGGACCCGTGGTGCCGAAAGATAACGTAACTACCAATAATCTTTCCTCTGAACAAGGCACATCTGTCCAAAAAAAGACTCCCCCCAAGGCTCATAAGCGCACATCTCAGCCAACACGCAGAACTGTTGAGGCAATCGACCGCCTCACCGATGATGAGCTCAACGCACAAATCGACTATCGTCACGATTCAAACTTCACCGCGCCAGGACGCTCCTCCCAAGGAAGGAAGCGCTACAGTCGTGCGCGAAAAGACTTAGACGCAGTTCAACAAAATGCTAACTACACGCGGTATTTGTCCGTTCCCAAAGGGAATCAAACCATTTTTACACGGGGGCGTCAGCGTCGCTTCATTATGATTATTGCTGGCGTACTGGTAATTATCTGCGTGCTACTTTTGTTGGCACATCTGCTTTGGGAACTCATTGTATGAAGGAATTAATCGACGAATTTAAAGAGTTCATAAACCGCGGCAATGTTTTAGACATGGCGGTCGGTGTTATTATCGGCTCTGCCTTTACCAGTATTGTTAACTCCTTAGTTGACGATGTCGTTATGCCCATTATCGGCATCATTACGGGCGGAGTTGACTTTTCTTCCCTACAAATTGGCATCGGCAGCGCACAGGTTAATTATGGCAACTTCCTCAATGCTGTTGTTAGTTTTTTGTTAGTTGCACTATCGGTTTTCTTCATGCTTAAAGCCATAAAAGCACTGCGCAAAAAGAGCGCTGTAATAATTAAAATTCCCGAGAAAGAAGAAGAAAAAAAGGAAGCTCCCAAACCTGTATGTCCTTTTTGCTTGGAGGATATAAAGCAGGGAGCATCCCGTTGCCCTCATTGCGGCTCGCACATTGCTGCGAGTAACGAAGCTGCTCTTTTGACGGACAAGACGCCTGGTAACACGCCTGGAGAAACAAGCCCGTCAAAGAGCACGAACGACTAATCTTTCACGCGTGCCACGTACTTGTCGTTTTCGTCCATATCTATTTGCACGGTTTCTCCTGCAACAAGCGTTCCATCAATAATGAGGTTTGCCACCGCATCTACCACCTGCCTCTGAATGAGACGCTTAAGCGGTCGCGCACCATACACAGGGTCGAGCCCTTCAAATGACAGCGACTGCATAGCTGCGGGCGTCAGCTCCAGCTCGATGCGTTCACGCTCAAGTCGCATGCGCACATCTGCAAGCTGAATATCTACAATGCGTTCGATATCTTCAAGACCAAGTGGATTAAACACAACAACATCGTCAATGCGGTTCAGAAACTCCGGCTTAAAGCTTTGACGCAGGGTCTCGTTTACCTTGCGCTGCATCTGCTCGGGGTTGCTTGCAGCGCTTGCTGAGGCAATGTATTCACTTCCCACATTGCTAGTCATGATAATGATGGTGTTCTTAAAGCTCACTACCCGGCCCTGGCCATCGGTGAGTCTGCCATCATCGAGCACCTGAAGCAGCACGTTGAACACATCTGGGTGTGCCTTTTCCATCTCATCGAGCAGGATGACCGAATAGGGACGCCGCCGCACAGCCTCGGTGAGCTGACCACCTTCGTCATAGCCAACATATCCAGGAGGCGCTCCAATAAGGCGCTGCACGGAGAACTTCTCCATGTACTCGCTCATGTCTATGCGCACCAGAGCCTTCTCATCATCGAAAAGACTTTGAGCTAATGCCTTTGCAAGCTCGGTTTTACCTACACCTGTTGGCCCTAAGAAGAAGAAACTTCCTATGGGGCGCTCTGGATCGGAGAGCCCAGCGCGACTTCTCCGCACTGCTGCCGCCACGGCATGCACTGCATCGTTTTGTCCAACAACGCGCTGATGCAGTTCATTTTCGAGATTCTGAAGTTTTTCGATTTCGCCTTGGACCATCTTAGAAACAGGAATACCTGTCCAATTGCTAACAACCTCTGCAACCTCTTCATCTGAAACTTCTTCCTTAAGCAAGCCACCCTCTGCTTGGCGCTCGTTAAGGCTGCGCTCTGCCTCCTCATACTGGCTCTGTAGCTGCGGAATCGTAGCGTAACGTAGCTCAGAAGCGTGCGCTAAATCCCCGTCGCGGGTAGCACGTTCTTCTTCTTGGCGCGCCTGTTCAAGCTGCTCTTTAAGGTCGCGCACCCTGTCGATATCGCCTTTTTCGTTTTGCCAGGCAGCCTTCATAGCATCTAAGGCCTCTTGAGCCTGTGCCATCTCGCGGCGTAACTCCTCAAGACGCCTTTTCGAACCTTCATCTTCCTCCTTCATGAGCGCCTGCTCTTCTATTTGCATGCGCGTAAACTGCCGCTCTTTGGCATCGATATCGGCAGGCATAGAGTCGAGCTCCATGCGCAGGCGGCTTGCTGCCTCATCAATGAGGTCAATGGCTTTGTCTGGCAAAAAGCGATCGGAGATGTAGCGATTCGACAGATCCGCTGCGCTTACCAATGCAGAATCTGTTATGCGGACTCCGTGGTGGATTTCGTACTTCTCTTTAAGACCGCGCAGAATCGATACGGTTTCTTCCACGGTAGGCTCTTGCACAAGAACGGTTTGGAATCTGCGGGCAAGCGCCTGATCTTTCTCAATATATTTGCGGTACTCATCAAGGGTGGTAGCGCCAATGGCATGCAACTCACCACGAGCAAGTGCAGGCTTGAGGATATTTCCCGCATCCATGGAGGAATCGCCCGTAGAGCCAGCCCCTACGATGGTGTGCAGCTCATCAATAAACAGAATGATTTGACCGTTCGATTTTTGAACTTCTTTCAGCACGCTTTTGAGGCGGTCTTCAAACTCGCCACGGTATTTTGCGCCAGCTACCAGCGCGCTCATATCAAGTTCAACAAGGTCTTTGTCACGAAGGGTCGTAGGCACATCACCCGAAACAATACGCTGGGCAAGTCCTTCAACAATGGCTGTTTTGCCCACGCCCGGCTCTCCAATGAGCACAGGGTTGTTCTTGGTACGCCTTGAGAGAACTTGGATGGTGCGACGAATCTCTTCCACACGACCAATCACTGGATCGAGCTTTCCTTGACGAGCAAGGTTGGTGATGTTTCTGCCGTATTGCTCCAACGCTTCGAACTGCGGTTTGGAATCTTGTGCAACAACCCGCTCATCACCGCGCAGCTCATCGTAGGCTTCGCGTATGT
>CAYWNN010000063.1:0-4983 GCA_964459685.1 uncultured Coriobacteriaceae bacterium | reverse complement strand
TTTTTGTCTTACGAATTAGAATCTGCATCATCCGTAAAATCTCTTCATCACGCCCGATCACTGGATCAAGCGCATTTTCTTGGGCTTTTTTTGTAAGATCAATGCCAAATTTCTCTAAAGATTCCAAGTTTGAATCATCATTTTGATTCTGGATTTTAGCGCCTGCGCGAATTGTCTCAAGTGTTTTTTTTAGCTCGTTTAAATCAAGATATTTTCCTAAAATCTTAATAAAAACATCATCTTTAATATTTGCGATTATAAAATTATCAAGCGCGATGTAAGAATCTCCATTTTGCACACTAAAGCCTTGTGCTTTTTGCAGGGTTTGCAACAAGTCCTTAGCAAGACTAAGGCTTTCTTTATTGACATTAGATGATTTAGGTAGATTCTCCACTACGCTTTTTGCTTCAAGCTCAATAGCAGATTTTTGGGTATTCATTTTGTTTAAGGCTTGGTTTAGAATACTTTGAGAATTTGTAAGCATTGCCCATAGCATATGTGCAGTTGTGATTTCTTGATTTTGAGAATGCAGGGCTAACGAAGCTGCAGAATCTAGTGTTTCTTTAAAATGGTTAGTCATTTTATCAAAGTTCATTTTTGCTCCTTTTATATAAAACTTTATAAAAGCAGTATTATAATACTTTAGTCTTAATATATAAAGTTTTTTTATTTACTTTATTATAAAGTTTGCATTTTTAAAATCTTACCTGAATTAAACATACTTTTTAGAATTATTAGGATAAAATAAACGATTAGCTTTTATTTAAGGATTTTAATGAATAGAAATTTTATATTTGGCGTATTGATAGGATTTATCTGGATTATCCTTGCTTTAGGAAATCTTAGTGCCATCCCACAAACAAATACCACTACCGCCCAAAATACAGATTCTAAAAAACAACGGGCACAAGCTTTTGACCGCCTTGCAAGAATCATCGCAACAATAGAGGCGAATTATGTCGAGGAGATCGACATTGATGAGATTGTCAATAAATCTATCGATGGCTTACTAGCCAATCTTGATGCGCACTCAGCTTATCTTAATGAGAAAAAATACAAAGAGCTTAAAACGCAAACCGATGGCGAGTTCGGCGGGCTTGGCATTACTATTGGAATGAAAGATGGGGCGATCACTGTGGTTGCTCCTCTTGATGATACACCAGCGCAAAAAGCTGGATTACAAAGTGGCGATGTGATTTTAAAAATAAACGATCAGAGCACAATTGGGATGAATATTGATGATGCTGTAAATCTTATGCGAGGCAAACCAAAAACATCTATAACTCTTGCTATTGTCCGCAATGGCGAGGGAAAGCCATTAGAATTTAAACTTACGCGCGACATTATCAAGGTAAAATCAGTTTATGCAAAAACTATCGATGATACACCCTATCTTTATATCCGCATTACATCTTTTGATAAAAATGTAACAAGTAGTGTCAAACAAGCCCTTAAGGAAAATCCTAATATTGAGGGTTTGATTCTGGATTTACGCAATAATCCAGGCGGTTTGCTTGACCAAGCTGTTGATCTGTCAAAACTTTTTATCAGTAATGGAGTCATCGTCTCACAAAAAGGAAAAATCCAAGAAGAAAATACTGTCTTTAACGCTTCTAGCAAAGCACCTTATGAGAATTTACCTGTAGTAGTGCTTGTAAATAGTGGGACAGCGAGTGCAAGCGAAATTGTCTCTGGGGCATTACAAGATCATCATAAAGGATTAGTTGTAGGTGAAGAAACTTTTGGAAAGGGAAGTGTGCAAGCTGTAGTGCAAATCAGCAATACTGAAGCTATCAAGCTTACCACAGCAAAATATTACCTCCCAAGCGGACGCACTATTCAAGCAGTGGGGATTAAGCCAGATATAGTTGTGCATCCAGGAGTGGTCCCTCAAGATAATGGAGGTTTTGAGCTTAAAGAGGCAGAATTGCGCAATCATTTACAAAACGAACTCCAAAAAATCAACCAAGATAACCCGAATAAAACCGAAGACAAAGAAAATAAAGAAGCACAAAAACACATTAGTGTAACCGATGTGGCAAACGATATTCAGCTAAAATCCGCAATCGATACGCTAAAAGCTTGGAATATTTTAAAAACTCCAAAAGCGGATAAGTCTAAAAGAACTCCAAAATAAGAGATAAATATGAAAAAACAAGCAATGATTTATGAAGGAAAAGGCAAAAAGCTCTTTGCAACTTTAAATGCCGATGAGATTATCGCAGAATTTAAAGATGACTTAACGGCTTTTAATGCCAAGAAAAAATCTCAAGAATCTGGCAAGGGTGCGCTAAATTGCGCTATTAGCTCTGTAATTTTTACGCTTCTTGATAAGGCTGGCATTAAAAGCCACTTTATTCAAAAACTTGATAATACGCATATGCTATGCAAAAAGGTAGAGATTATTCCCATTGAAGTTGTCGTGCGCAATGTCGCTACAGGTTCGCTATCAAAGCGACTTGGCATTCAAGATGGATTAGCTTTACCATTTGTGCTCGTGGAGTTTTACTACAAAGATGATGCACTTGGCGATCCAATTATTACAGATGAACACTGCGAGATATTAGGCATTATCAAGAATAAAAAAGAGCTTGAAACTTTAAAAAATATGGCAAGGAGAATCAATGAGATTCTAAAAGACTTTTTTGATAAAAGAAATTTAAGACTTATAGATTTTAAACTTGAGTTTGGTAAGGATAAGCAAGGAGAAATTATCCTTGCAGATGAGATCTCTCCAGATAGTTGCAGGCTTTGGGATAAAGCTACAAATCAGAAACTTGATAAAGATAGATTTAGGCAAGATTTAGGAAATCTCAAAGAAGCTTATCAAGAAGTGCTTTCTCGAATCACGCAGAATTAAGGAGCAAAATGCTTGCTATCGTAACTATTAAGCTTAAAAACGGCGTGCTAGACCCTCAAGCAAAAGCCATCCATAATGCAATTTCTTCACTGGGATTTGACGATGTATGCAATGTAAGTATTAAAAAACAAATCCTCTTGGAATTTAAAAACATTACAAAAAATCAAGCAAATTCTAAAGTCCAAAGCATAGCACAAGATCTTTTGGCAAATCCAGTAATTGAAGATTACGAAATTGAAATGCGAGATGATTAATGGTTAGTATCTTGCGATTTCCGGGGACAAATTGTGAATTTGATATGGAGTATGCGTATCAAAAAATATTAGGTATTAAAACGCGAATGGTTTGGCATAAAAATACCTCTATTCCCAATGAGACAAGGCTTGTTGTGATTCCGGGTGGATTTAGCTATGGAGATTATTTACGAAGCGGTGCGATAGCGCATTTAGCGCCGATTATGAAAGCAGTTAAAAACTTCGCTTTAGCTGGTGGGAGAGTGCTTGGAATCTGTAATGGATTCCAGATTCTTACAGAATCCAGAATGCTTCCTGGCGCACTTAAACGCAATAAGAATCTGCACTTCATATCTAAAAATCAAGATTTAATCATTGAAAACACCAATAACGCATTTTTAGCTCCATATAAGAAAAACGAACGTATAAGCTTGCCAATCGCGCACGCTGAAGGAAGCTACTACATAGATGAAGATAAACTAAAGATTCTAGAATCTAATAATCAAATCCTTATGCGTTACGCTGATGATGTGAATGGCTCTGTTGAGCGCATCGCTGGGATTTGTAATGAAAGCAAAAATGTCTTTGGGCTTATGCCTCATCCTGAGCGCGCGATTGAAAAGATTCTAGGCGGAGAGAGCGGCTTAAAGATGTTAGAATCCATTTATAAGGCAAAATCTTGAAAAGAATCATATTTTTACTTTTATGTGTTTTTGGTGTTGGCTTTGGTGATGTTAGTGAGCGGATTTTATATCTCAAAAATATCACGCCTCAAGAGATTCTAGAAGGCACTATTTATGTCGGACAAATCATTCCTATCACTTACAATGCAGTGCTCGTAGATGGCGCATCTTTGCAATATAGCTCTTTTGTCGATAAAGCTGCAACTAATAAAATCACCCTAAAAAACCCAAACGCCCAATGGAAGCAAATTGATGAGAGCAATTTCCAAATCACATATCATTTCAAGATTCTAGCTTCAGATGCGGTTATTCCTGCATTTGAAGTATCAGCAAGCTCTAAAGATAACTCCTATACAGACCTCTCATCAATCTCTCCAATTGAGCTTAACATCATCAATCTTTATCAAAATAAAAGATATGCAGGAGTCGTTGCCAACGACTTACAATTAGGAATGTATAAAACGCGCAACTATGATGAACACAATAATCTATTAGCCTTTGAGCTTAGCGCAACGAATGCAAATTTAGAGGATTTTAAACTACCAGATTTTAGTAGGCAAGGCATTGAGCGCTCAAATTTCAATCCCAATCAATCAAGCGCGATTTTTTACTGCATTTTGCCAAAAAGCGTGCAAAATGTTAGCTTTGAGTATTTCTCACTTTCAAGTAATAAATTTGAAGAAATCCGCATTCCAGTCATTCCGACAACAGATAGCGTAAGCACACAAGAGAGTCTAAAACCTAAAAATACCTACTTGCTATATTCTGCACTTTTTATGGGTAGCATTATTATTGCCCTTGTGGCCTTATCCTTTTTCTTTAAAAGATTCCAAAAGATTCTATGGGCTTTAGCGATTATTTTGCTTATTTACTTGCTATATAGTCTTTTTTATACCAAAAAGGTTACACTTGAAGTTAATAAACATATTTGGGTGCTTCCCACTTACAATTCTACGATTCTTATGACGACACAAGAACCAATCAATGTACGTGTCATAGGCAAACATAATCAATACTACAAAATCATTACAAACGATGATATAGTTGGTTGGATAAAGGCAGAAGATGCGCGCTAAATTAAAAGGAATTTATGAAACATTACTCATTGCTATTGGTCTTGCGATCATTATGATATTTATCTGCATCAATCGCAAAGAAAACAATGCTAGAAAATCGCGTATGGCGTGCTATCGCTTTTTTACTTATT
>CAYWNN010000062.1:0-5014 GCA_964459685.1 uncultured Coriobacteriaceae bacterium | reverse complement strand
CAAAGGAGACAACTTCGTTGCGGCGTATTTCTGGTTCAACAAAGCTGGGATGTTCCCGATAGAGCTGAAGCAATGGTTCTTGGAACTCGGAAAGCTTGAAGAACCAGCTATCCTCCTGCACGCGCTCTAAGGGACGACCACAGTCCGGGCAAAGGTGCTCACCGGGCGTATCACGCTTTTCGTCGGCATGACGAACCTGAGTATCGGTAAAGTAGGTTTCCTCGGGGATGCAATACCAGCCATCGTATGAGCCTTTGTAGAGGTATCCGCGCTCTTTAATAACTTCAAAGAGGCGTTGAACTGCCTTCGTTTGGCGCTCTTCGGTTGTGCGAATAAAATCGTCGTTCGAGATTTCGAGCTCATCCCACAAATCCTTAAATGCGGGAACCAAGCTGTCACACCACGCCTGAGGCGACATATCGTGTTCGGCTGCGGCTTGCGCCACCTTTTCACCGTGCTCGTCGAGGCCAGTTAAAAACTTGACATCGTAGCCGAGCGCACGGCGTAGACGCGCCTGAACATCAGCCAAAATAGTGCAATACGCTGTACCTAGGTGAGGCGCAGCGTTTACGTAATAAATGGGCGTTGTAACGTAATAGCTCTTTGAGCCTTGTTGTACGCCATCCTCGCTCATGCGTTCCTCCTGTTGTAGCTCATGCGCCAATAAACAATACGCTTTGAAGCCGTATTCTACGACTTCTCGTTGTCTTCCTTGCCGTGCATCTCTTGGTTAATGGCTATAACCTGGTTATAAACATCGCGCTTAGCAAGCCCGTACGAGCGCGCAAGATTGCGCGCAATAGCAGAAGGAGCACTGCCAACCTTCAATTCGTGACGGATGGCATCCGCAAGTACTTGGTGTATATCTTCTGTTTGGCTTAACTCTTTCGCTTTGTCTTGCTGAGCTTGCTCTACCACGATAACGCACTCACCAAGTATACGTTCGCGTTGTTGAATGTGCTCACTCAAAGCAACGAGCTCATCGCGTACAACTTCTTCATGCAGCTTCGTAAGCTCTCGTATAAGGGCGGCGCGGCGGCGAGGCGCTATGCTCGCCAGAACAGAAAGCGAGCGAGCAACTCTATGGGGGCTCTCGTAGAATACCAGCGCAAAAGGTAGCTCAAGTAAGGCTCTGAGCTCTTCTGTAAGGCGCTTTTCCTTGCGCGGTAAAAAGCCATAGAACAAAAAATGCTCGCAGCGCAGGCCCGATACTGCCACAGCACAGGTAACTGCAGAAGGACCCGGTATTACCTCAACCTTAAGACCTGCATCGAGCACGGCGTCTACAAGACGCTGTCCTGGATCTGATATGCAAGGCATGCCCGCATCAGATACAAAAGCGATGCGTTCTCCTTGTCGAATACGCTCACATACCTCATCGGTACGCTGCTGTATTTTGTGCTCATCACAGCGCAGAAGGGTCGTGGCAATGCCGAAGTGAGCAAGGAGCTTGGATGCAACACGCGTATCTTCTGCAAGAACTACTGTTGCATGAGTAAGTGTTTCTATGCTGCGTGGTGATGCATCCCCAAGATTGCCAATGGGGGTACCTACCAGCTGTAAAACTCCCTCTGTGCGCATAGATTCCACGATGTACTTTCCAAGTTAACAGTTCAACTCACTAAGGGCGTGAACTTACGAACAGGCGCGCCGCTCAGCTTCCATGCCGTCCAAGCTTAACTCAACATATCTTTATCGAAGCTCGCAAGTGCAATGCGCGCATCCCAGAACTGATCGCGGGTTGAGGTTTTCCACGTTTGGTAAAACCATGCCGGACATCCTTCAAAGCTTGCGAGTTGAGCTGATGCGTAGATACGGGTGAGAGCAAGCTGCCCTTCTGGGGTTACGGTATGACCGAACATAGGCATGGCTACACTCCACTCTCCCACCATAGCGGGCATAGAGCCGCTGCTTACGAGCTCAAGTGTTGCTCTGCTCTTTTCTGCAAGGTATCTCACACCTGATGGACCATTGCCACCTAATACATCGGTGTGATGATACAGGTGAGCGTCAAGCCACACGTTGGTGTAGTTGCGCTTGCTCATAAATACGCGCCAGCTTTTAGGCATTCCTGCGTCTGATAAAACAACCGTTGGCGCCTCACCTGCAGCCTCACGAATTACCTCGTAGGCATCACGATAGTAATTGCGTACAAACGAAAGCGGTGTTCCGGGCGTTTTACGAGGAGGGAATCCCTTGCTTTGGCTTATGAGTACTTGATCAATAGGCTCAATCCCAAGAAGAGAGATGCGAGAGGCGTATCTGTCTGCAAGGCGCGCGACCACATCGAGCAGGAAACTTCGACGTTGAGGCAAGTCATCGATGATAAGGCTTAAGCCATCAGCTGTTGTCGCAGCGCCCGGGCAATTTGCAAGTACAAGCAACACAGCAATGTTGTATTGGTCTGCCCAGTTAAATGCTTGGTCGAGCTCATCAACACAGCTCGCAGGAGCACTATCTCCTGTTTCAAAGACATACCAAGGAACTGGGATACGCACGGCATCTATGCCACGGCTCACCATGGAAACGAAGTCTTGCTCGGTGATAAAGCTTGCTCGATGTTGAGCAATTTGTGTGTCGTAGGCTTCTTTGCCGAGCTTATTGAACAGCTCGGCATCGTCGATAGCGCCGGTAGATGCAAAAAGCTCTGGAGTAACCCACGATTCGGGCAACAGCCACCCCGATAAGTTCACTCCGTGAAGCATCTTATTCACTGCTACCACCTCATAGCAACTGCATCTATCTATACTCGTCCGTGCTGTGCTTGTATCTATTACGCTCACTTATACCCAATATACCTGCCCCTAGCTAATAACTCCTCCGCAGGCAATCATGTCGTCTATATACGCAACAACATATTGCCCAGGTGTGGGAGCGCGCATGCCTCGTTCAACTTCAACGAGCAGCTCATCACCTTGAGGACGTATCTTTGCGCTATGGGGGATTCCTCGATTGCAGGTGAGAATTTCCGCTTCAAATGGTCCATCTTCTTTCGTTCTTGCACCCCATACAATATGGCGTGCAATAAGAGAAGTGCGCGTAAGTTCTTCGTCATAGCCTATTACCAAGGTATTGCTTGTAGGGTCTTTTGCCTGCACGTATACGCGCTTGCCAACCGACACGCCTAAACCTTTACGCTGCCCCAGGGTATAGTATGCCAGCCCTTTATGCGTACCAAGCACCTCGCCAGAGGCATCCTTGATAGGACCGGGCTGCAAACTGCTTGGCTCGTAGATACCAACAATTGATGCATAGTCTTGCTGCTGGGCGAAGCACACATCCTGGCTCTCGGGACGCGCAGCACAGGCAAGCCCATGGGCTTGTGCATAGGCTCGAACATCCTCTTTGTACTTCTCTCCCAAGGGAAAGATGATATGTTGCAGAGCATCTTGTGAAACCTGACTTAAAAAGTAACTTTGGTCCTTGCTGCGGTCGAGCCCGCGGCATATACCCCAGCGCCCCTTATGTTTTTTGATGCGGGCATAATGACCCGTTGCAATATGAGAGCACTGCATCTCTTGTGCAATGTTGAGCAACAGTCCAAACTTCACTTCTCTGTTGCAGCGCACGCAGGGATTAGGGGTTAAGCCCTGCGCGTAGGCAGAGGCAAAAGGTTTTATAACGAGCGCTTCAAACTCTTTGCGCAAATCAATGACCTTATGGGAAACACCGAGGCTCGCACAGGTTTGCGCTGCATCGCGAACAATGCTTTGATCTGCTGAGGCATGAGGCTCTAGAAGCATAGTTACGCCAACGACCTCATATCCTTGTTCTTGGAGCAGGCAGCACGAAACGGTAGAATCTACTCCGCCGCTCATGCCTATAAGAACTCGTTTCACTCAGCATTCCTTCCATTCGTTACGTGAACAAAGCCGTTCAAGTAACTCATCTCATGTGAATTGCACATCCTATTAGTCATATGATGTCTCATATAGTACAAGTATCATGATTGAACATCGTGAGTAATAGCATCCCTTCAACAGGGTGCTCGTATGTTAGCTAAAAGATAGCCCCTCAAAAGAGGCTCATACATTAGTGAGGGAGACATGGCCAAAGAACTACAAGAAGAACTTTTGTATTCCTACATAGAAAACGACCTGCGCCAAAAGATTATTTCTGGTGAATACGGTCCTGGCGAGAAACTACCCACAGAGGTTGAACTGTGTGAGCACTATGGGGTAAGTCGTATTACTGTACGGCGAGCCATCCAAAATCTGACCGATGACGATATGCTGCGCAGGTATCGCGGCAAGGGCACCTTTGTGCGCCCCAAAACACACAACTTGGATGCAAACCTGCAAAACGGTTTAGGATTTGCTGGTTTGGCAAGCTTGGGCGGTCGCGCAGACCGCCACATTGTTGAAAAGCGACGTATGCCAGCAGCCGCATCTCTTGCGGAAAAACTTGGCATACCTCAGGGCAATGAAGTGCAATACATTAAACGCCTGGGCATTTTGGAAGGCGTACCTTTAACGCTTGACAACATCTATGTATCTTCTGAGCTTCTCCCCAATTTCATTGATGACTTGAAGGAAGGCCAGTCTTTTTACAGCTTGCTCGAAAGCGAGTACCATCTCGACCTTGATTATGTTGATATTTCCTTTTCAGCATCGATTGCCAATCAAGAAGAGGCGGAACTACTTGAGTGCTATACCGGAGCACCAATACTCGTATTTGACAAGATTTGCTACGACACTGATGGCAAAGCTGTTCACTACTCAAAAACATTGCTTTCGGGTAACCGCACCTCAGAGCGCCTTGTTATATCGAGAGAGGGAAAGCTTATTGGCGAGGGCAGGCGTGACTAAGATGGACGAAATATTCTCTTTGGAACAGGAACATCTTTCACACATCTATCGCACACTTGAGCATATGCGCGATACCCTCTCTGAAGAAATTGAAGTTCATCAAAAAGCAGCTGCTAAAGACCTCCAAGAGATGAGCGAGGAAATTCGCCCGGACTTTTCTACTGCCGATGACACCATAGAAACGCTCGCCGCAATTGAAACGCTCA
>CAYWNN010000061.1:0-5017 GCA_964459685.1 uncultured Coriobacteriaceae bacterium | reverse complement strand
TTACACCGCAACACAGATATTCGGTGCACTTTCCGACTTTACGCGTTTTCAAATACTAGGGGCTTTGTGTACTGGCGAGCGTGGCGTGACCGAGCTCGAAGAGGTATGCCATGTATCACAGTCAGCCATATCACATCAGCTACGACTCTTGCGCGATCGCGGCTTAGTCTCGGCGCGCCGCGATGGACAGCGCGTTATCTATTCAATCGCAGACGAACACGTTATAACGCTCATTCGTGTGGGCCTCGAACATGCAGGACACACCTTTGATGTTGAGGGAATCTAACACAGAGAAAGGATTTCAAGATGCAAAAGAAATATAAGCTCTCCGAGATTGATTGTGCCAACTGCGCCCTTAAGCTTGAGGATGCTATTAAGGGTGTAGAAGGTGTGCAAGACGCCAGTGTTAATTTCTTGACGCAGAAGCTTACGCTTGTTGCTGACGATGAAGTGTTTTCAGAGGTATTAGATCGCGTTGTGGCGCTTACTGCAAAGCTCGAGCCAGATTGCGAAATCATCCTATAAGACAGAAATAGGGCAACACAGTTATGAATAACAAACAACGTAGGTGGCGCAATCGCATACTTATCGCCTTGAGCATATTTGCAGCGGTATACGTCATCGATGAATCCGGCATACTTGAGACATATTTTGGAAGTACGGGCGCGCTCTATGCTGCCTTTCTTCTCTTCCTTATTCCTTATCTCATCGCTGGATACGACGTATTGATAGAGGCGGTGCGCAACCTTACGCAGGGGCAGGCCTTCGATGAGAGCCTGTTGATGAGCATTGCCACTGTTGGCGCATTTGCCATGGTGTTTTTCCCTGAGTCCGATCCACACATGGCCGAAGGTGCAGCAGTAATGCTGTTTTATCAGGTAGGTGAGCTTTTCCAAAGTTACGCCGTTGGTAAGAGTCGCCAGTCGATTGCCGACCTCATGGATATTGCTCCCGACTATGCAAACATTGAGCAGGACGGCGAGCTCATCCAAGTTGATCCCGACGACATAGATACCGGTAGCATTATTGTCGTGAAGGCGGGAGAGCGTATCCCCATCGACGGCATCGTTGAAGAAGGTACCAGCCAACTCGATACTGCAGCTCTTACCGGTGAGTCAGTACCTCGTTTTGTTGAGGTAGGCAGCGAAGTTATATCTGGCTGTGTCAATATGACGGGGCTCTTGCGTATCCGCACAACTAAGCGATTCGGGGAATCTACCGTAAGCCGCATTCTCGAGTTGGTAGAAAATGCCAGCGAGCGCAAAGCGCGTACCGAAAGTCTTATTACACGCTTTGCTCGGGTGTATACCCCGCTTGTTACGCTTGCGGCTTGTCTGGTGGCAGTGTTACCTCCGCTTTTTGGATTTGGGACGTGGAGTACATGGGTGCTACGAGGGCTTACTTTTCTTGTTGTGAGCTGCCCCTGTGCATTGGTAATTAGTGTCCCCCTGTCATTTTTCGGAGGTATAGGAGGAGCATCGCGCCTAGGAATTCTTGTAAAGGGCTCGAATTATCTTGAGATGCTTGCGCATGTGGATACCGTTGTTTTCGATAAAACGGGAACGCTTACCACAGGAACATTTAGTGTTGTGGCAGTACATCCAGAAGAAGGTATAAGCGATGAGCAGGTGCTTGAATATGCCGCTCATGCTGAGGCCTACTCCGACCACCCCATCGCGCAGTCTGTGCGCAGTGCCTATAGTCAAGACATAGTTCAAACACGCGTGCAAGCGGCTCAAGAAGAATCTGGTCATGGCGTGTATGCCAAGGTGGACGACCACGATGTCTTAGTAGGCAACAGCCTCCTTATGCAGAAACATAACTGCACTTGGCATGACTGCGATACGACAGGAACTATCCTGCACGTTGCCCTCGACGGCAGCTATATTGGACATATTGTTATCTCCGATGTCATAAAACAGGATGCTCAAGAAGCTATTGCACGCCTGCATGAGGCAGGAGTTACGCGCTGCATTATGCTTACCGGTGACCGTGAAGATGTTGCGCGTCGTGTGGCACAAAGCATAGGTCTTGATGAGGTATATGCTCAGCTTTTACCTGAAGATAAGGTAGACAAGGTGGAGTGCCTGCTGCAAAGCAAGTCGCCAGGAAGCTATTTGGCCTTTGTGGGAGACGGCATCAACGACGCACCTGTTCTTACTCGTGCTGACGTTGGGATTGCCATGGGCGCGATGGGCTCAGACGCTGCTATTGAAGCAGCAGATATTGTGCTCATGGACGATAAGCCTTCCCAGGTTCCTGTTGCTATTCGAGTTGCACGTAAAACCATGCGCATTGCATGGCAAAACATTATCTTTGCCTTGGGTATCAAAATTATCATCTTAATTTTGGCTGCTCTCGGTATTGCGAATATGTGGCTTGCGGTATTTGGTGATGTTGGCGTGGCAGTTCTTGCTATTCTCAATGCAATGCGAGCGATGCGCTTGTAGAGTACGCAAGGGGTGTTATGCCAAAACACGATGATGAATATCAAGCATGGTGGGATGCACGTGCTCAGCATATGCTGTGTGGCGCGTGCATCCTCCTGTTTTGTGTAGCTGTGGTAGGGAAGTACCTACTAGCTGACGGGCTGTTCCCCTTTATAGCCGATATAAACCTTGTCCTATCGATAGTGTGTGGCTTGGTATACCTCGTTCCGGAACTCATATTCTCATCTCGCCATTTTGGCATCGATTCACGGAGCTTTGCTGTGCTGGTAGTGTTTGGAGCGCTGTTAGCGCAAAGACTTACCGCAGCAGCTACCGTTATCGTTTTGGTTCTTGGTCTCAGCCTTGTGCTCTCCGCTCTTACGCAGCCTATATATAGCGGAATCGAACACAAGCTCTTTGAGATTCCCGCTAGCCACGCAAGCTTTGTGCTCCGCCATGTGCTTGCGCTTTTGTGCATGGCGTTGCTTCTAGCTGTTGCAGGACCATATATGGCGGAAGATATCGCTTGGAATGTTCGTGCACTCAGCCTTGCATCGGCTGCCTTTCCCTATGGAATGCTTGCGGTGATACATGTTGCTACGCAGGCCATACGTGCAAGAGACAAGGCAACGGGAGTTCCCAACACAGGGTGGGAAAGTGTGAAACGCGACTCATATGCTTATGGGCGCGTTCGTATGCTATGCGTTTTCTCTTGCGGAGCCAAAGCGCTGACCTGTGTTTTGGTGGCACTTGGCATTATTGGTATAAGCATTGCTGCTCTTATAGAAGCTGGCGTGGTTTTCGTAGCAGTATGGCAGACCATGCGTCTCACCAAGGGCATGCCCACAGCTGCAAAAGCTACCTCCAAGAAGGGGAAATAGGTGGACAATCCCATACTTATACATGCCTGTTGTGGACCCTGCTCACTTGAGCCTATTCGCCTGTTGCAAGAAGAGGGGTTTCAGCCAACAATTGCCTGGTTTAACCCAAACATTCAGCCACGCTCCGAGCATAAGAGGCGCCTTGATACGCTTGCATGTTGGGCTGCATCCGAAGGTATAGAGGTTGTTGAGTTGCCTTACACACCCGATGCATGGGAGCAAAGATGTGCTCACTATGGGCTTGAGCGCATCAGCCGTTGTTCTGCTTGTTATGCATTACGGCTTGAACAAAGCTGTAAATTTGCCAAAGAACACGGCTTTTCCTATATATCAACAACACTTGCGGTATCGCCTTGGCAACTATTTGATGTATGCTGCGAAACTCTAGAAAGATGTGCCAAGACCTATGGATTGCATGCAGTAGTGAGAGATTTTCGACCGTATTACCCCGAAGCCGTTCGGCGTTCTCGTGCATTAGCTATGTATCGACAAAAGTATTGCGGTTGCCGTTTTTCTGCTGCAGAAGCCCAAATGGAGCGTCTTGCGGCACGCAATGAACGTCGTCAGGAACACAAACATGCAAACTAAGGACTTTGACTATCAGCTCCCCGATGAATTGATTGCTCAGGCACCGGCACAGCCGCGTGACGCCTGTCGACTGCTCGTTCTTCATCGTGATACCGGGGAGATCGAGCATCGAGTGTTTCGAGACATCGTGTCCTATCTCGATCCGGGCGATTTGCTGGTGGCAAACGAAACCCGCGTTATGCCAGCGCGTCTGCTTGGTCGTAAGGCGCGTACCGGTGGGCAGGCTGAGGTTTTGTTGCTAAAAAGAAGAGAGGATATTGCGGCTGATGGCAGTGTGTGGGAGTGCTTGGTAAGCCCCGGCAGACGCTTACGCCAAGGAGCTGAGCTTGAGTTTTATGGGCAGAGCACAGCAGTTAGCACGGCAGCTTCGAAGGGCAACGCAACAGCTTCGCCTGGCAGTGCGCCCACAGAGGCAGAGCTCGAAGTAGTGTTGCGTGCGACCGTTGTCGACTTTATTGAAGAAACGCGCGGCGGCCGTATTGTACGTTTTGAGCCCGTGGGGTCTCGCAGCCTTGGAGCAGCCATTCATGAGGTAGGCAATGTTCCTTTACCCCCGTATATCACCAGCTACGATGGCGACAAAGAGCTCTACCAAACGGTATACGCTCGACAAGAAGAGCATTCGTCTGCGGCTCCAACTGCCGGTTTGCACTTTACTCCTGAGCTTATCGAAGAAATCAAAAGCAAGGGTATAGCCTGGGAAACTCTTGAGCTTGAAGTAGGACTTGATACCTTTCGTTTGGTAGAAGAGGACGACCCGCAGCAACACGTTATGCATACCGAGCGCTACCACGTACCCCAGACAGTTGTTGACGCCGTACATAAGGCCAAAGCAGCAAATAAGCGTGTTATCTCTGTGGGAACAACTTCGGTACGCTCGCTCGAAAGTGCGTGGGATAAAGATGCAGCCTCACCAGCCAATCCCATTGGTGCACGCAGATTTGCAGCTGAGCCTGGCGATATAGTGGCACGCCACGGTGCAACAACTAATCTTTACTTGTTGCCTGGCTCTACATTTCATGTGGTCGATGCCCTGATTACGAATTTTCATGTACCGCGCTCGACGCTTATGATGCTTGTGTCTGCCTTTGCATCAACTGAGCAAATTCGTGCAGCATA
>CAYWNN010000060.1:0-5024 GCA_964459685.1 uncultured Coriobacteriaceae bacterium | reverse complement strand
TAGGTCTCACTCTTGGCTGCGCGCTTGCAAATCTTGCAAATATTGTGTTGGGAGGTACAGGCGTTCTTGGCCTTCTCGATGTGGTATTTGGCTCCTTAGCCACTTACATAGGAGCTGTTGTTTGCTGGCGTTTGCGCAAGCGTCCCACACTTGCCCTTCTGGGCCCCGTTATTGCAAACGCCCTCATTGTGCCAGCTTATCTCCCCTTAATGTTGTCTGGTTTGGGCTTTTACACCATTCCTTTTACCTCAATATCGCTTGAAGGCATGTATGTGGCGATGTACCTCTTTGGGGTAGTGGCAACAGGAATTGGTGAGGCAGTTGTTGTTTATGTTGTTGGCCTGCCTCTGTACAATATGCTTGCAAAGCAAAGATTTCTGGGGGATACCAAACAATAGGAACTTGCAAGCATGCAATGGCTACAGCGAAATATGCCAACCGTTACCATTACCGCTCTTGTTGTCAACTTGGTGGGTATGGCAAGCCTGTACATCTGGAGCGTCGTTAAAGGCGTAGGCATAACGGCGCTTTTGAGCGGTATTGCTGTTGTGGCAGGCATTGTCCTTATGGCCTTTGTAATGCTCATCCCCGACGATACGCAATTTCAGCAAACTGAGCGCATCCTTAACATGGCGTCGGAAACCTTCAAGCAAATGCAAGGTGGCTTAAACCCGGAAACCTGTCAGGCTACCTGCAAGTTGGTACTTGCCGAAACCTCAGCCATGGCTGTTGGTATGACAAGCACCACGTCTGTATTGGGTTTTGCAGGAGAAAATGCCGAAGAATTTCCTCTAGGCAGCCCCATCCATACGCGCGAAACACACGCAGTGCTTAATAGTGGGAGAACCGAGATTTTCGCGCCCATCAAAATTGAGCGACCAGTACATCGTTCTGCTAAAGGTGAAGACGTAGTGCCTGCGGGCATTATTGTGCCGCTTAAAATACAGGATAGCGTGGTAGGCACCATTAAGTTCTACTATCGCCA
Source organism: uncultured Coriobacteriaceae bacterium (assembly GCA_964459685.1). Classification (GTDB taxonomy): domain Bacteria; phylum Actinomycetota; class Coriobacteriia; order Coriobacteriales; family Atopobiaceae; genus CADBMC01. The sequence continues at coordinate 4,039 of CAYWNN010000060.1, read as the reverse complement.
GCCAAGCGATATCGATCGTGCCGAGATAGTTATTGCACGCGGTATTGGGGTTCTTTTGAGCTCCCAGTTGAATGCCTATGCGCTCGATAGGCAGTCCGAGCTTACTGCCATTGCAGAGGTAAAGGCGCTGCAGGCGCAAATTAACCCGCACTTTCTCTTCAATACGCTCAACACAATTACTGCCTTTACCCGTACCAACCCCGAACGTGCTTATGGTCTTTTGCGCGAGTTTGCTGCCTTCTACCGTCAAACCCTTGATAGCTCTGAAGGCATGGTTACGCTCGGGCGCGAAATTGCTCAAACCGAGCGTTATCTCACCCTGGAAATTGCTCGCTTTGGAAGCCGCATCAAAGAAACATCGCAGATAGAAGCGGGGCTCGAGGAGATTACGATTCCCTCCTTTATTGTGCAGCCCATCGTAGAAAATGCCGTTCGTCACGCCATGAGTGATGAAGGCGTGTTGCACATCGATATTCAGGCAATGTCCTCGAACGAGGATGTGTTCATTGTGGTAACCGATAATGGTTTGGGCATGGATGAGGAGACGGTGCAAGCCTTGCTCGATGAGCCCGCCGTGCAGCATATTGCCGTAGATGGCACCTCCCAAGATCGTAGTGCTCACATGGCGCTACGAAATATCACAGCACGTCTTAAGCGCACCTATGGTGAGCGTGCGGGCATTGAAATAATTAGCGAGAAGGATAGCGGCACAAGCGTTACGTTGTGTTTAGCGGGAGCACTTACTGAGCCATCATCTCAGACATCCCCGGCATCTGAGGCATCCTAAGCGTCCTGCATTGTGCACAAGACTTCAAAGGCGTGTCTTTACCTAAGCACTCCACTATAATTGTGGACGAGCAATACGGGTGCCCCGACGAGCTGCCAAAGGGGTACAACACAGCCAATAGCGCTTTGTGCGCTACACGCTTATTAACTAACAGTACGAAAGAGTGGTGTGTATGCTTCGTGCGATGATAGTAGATGATGAAGAACCAGCACGTTCCGAGCTGCGGTATCTACTCGAGCGAACAGGTCGTATCGAGTCTATTGTGGAGGCTGCAAGTGCGCGCGAGGCGGTTGAAAAACTCATGGATGGCCGCCCAGACGTTATGTTCATGGATATCTCGATGCCCAAAACGAGTGGCATGCAGCTTGCTTCTGCATTACGCACTCTGAAGCACCCTCCCGCAGTGGTATTTGTTACTGCCTATAGCGAACATGCGCTCAAAGCTTTTGAAGTGGATGCTATCGACTATCTCGTAAAACCTGTAGAGACTGAGCGCCTTATGCAAGCGCTCGACAAAGTCGAGGCTTTTACTGGATCGGGAGGCGCAACCAAAACAACTTCCGAGCGCATTCCGGTGGAAAAGGGCGGCAAGAAAATACTGGTACCTGTCGACCACATTCGCTATATCGAAGCCAAGGACGACTATTCGTGCATTTACACCGATACCGATCGTTATCTTTCTACCATTTCGCTTGCCCAGCTCGAGAACAAACTCAACCCACACGGCTTCTTCCGGGTACACCGTTCCTACATTGTGAACCTGGAATACATCGAAGACGTAGAAGTGGTGTCGAGCGGTAACTTACAGCTTGGCATTCAGGGCATCAATGACAAGAAGATATCTGTTTCACGCCGCCGCGTTGTGCAGCTTAAGCGTGTGCTTGGCCTATAGGGCATGAGTGTGTGAGATGGGCGTCGCAGGGACCACACACGAGCATACTGGGTCGTGGCGAGTAGATATCGTAAGCGATACCCATGGCTATCTTGCCCCAGAGCTTCTAGCCCTTCTTAAAGGAGCAGATGCTATTTTGCATGCCGGCGACCTATGTTCGCCAATTGATTTGGAATCTCTTAACAACATTGCACCAAGCTACGCAGCGCTTGGCAATAATGACTGGCCGCGCGACTTCACAAGTTATTTTGGACCTCATTCCGAGCGTCTTATTGCCGCGCATATGGAGCTTGAGCTCTTTGGCTTGAAGTGGGAAATTTCTCACTATAGGGAGCATCTGGATTTAGATGGATACGATGTGTCAATTTGTGGGCACACGCACCGCCCCTATACCGAGCAAACACCTGGGGGCACCTTAATTGTCAATCCAGGCAGTCCAACTTACCCGCGCACAACCCTAGGTCCTACCTGCGCACGCCTATATGTTGGTGAAGAAGGCATTGTAGATGCTTGCATTATTCAACTGCCTATAAAAAAGCGGAGCATCTGGTAGATACTCCGCTTCGTGTGCATTTGCGTGCCGCTCTTACATGGGGCGACCGAGGCGTGCCTATGCCTGTTTGTAGCAAGTGCTGCACTGCTCGAAAAATGCGCTCCTACAGGTACTTAGAAATCTCCTGCACGAGCTCGTCCTTAGGCATAGAGCCAACAATCGTCTGCTTAACCTCGCCCTTCTCAAAAAACACTATCGTAGGAATAGAAGCAATGTTGTAGCGAGTAGCGAGCTCTTCCTGGTCATCTACGTTGCACTTATATACGCCAATTTGGTCGGCATATTCATCTGCAACTTCCTCAACAATAGGGCTAAAGGCGCGACAAGGACCACACCAAGCAGCCCAAAAATCTACCATCACTGGTTTATCGCTGGCCATTACCTCGTCAAAATTTTGCGCCGTAAGTTCTTGAGCGGCCATAATACTCTCCCTTACACTTAGTTTGTATACCGTTATCCCACACGGGAATTGTCCATGAGGCTCTTATACCCCCGTTCATTATAAGTATTGCGCTCGCGGGTGCACCCGAGGCAAAGGAACGGATGGACAGGTGGCGAGAAGAATAATGAGCCCGAGAAAGGAAGCCAAGAAGGAAAACTATGGTTTCGCGTGAACAAAAGCGAGAGGCGTATCGAGAAAAAGCCGAGTCCGAGCTTTATGAGCTACAAAATGAGGGCTTGCTTTTTGCAGGTAACGCCATGGCTTCGTATCTTATGGTGAAAGGCGATCTTTCTTCGGATGAGCTCGCGGGAGCGCCCTTGCTCTCGGGTGCCGACGGACAGGCCATACGCAGTGCCTTAAACAGGCTTGGCTATACCCCAGAAGACTGGGCGTGTATAGGAGCCAACAAAGCGGACGGCACGTCTTTTACGCCGGAGACCTTTCGTCAAGCTATAGCGAGCTTAGACCCTTCTACACTTGTGGCGCTCGACAATACGGCAGCAGATGTTGTGCGTATGGCATACGCTGATGAACTTGCTGAGCTTCCCGCATTGAGCGAGGCCATGCTTTCCGATGGCGTTGTGGCACACATACTTGGCATGCGCGTTATGGCGCTCGGGGGCTTTGCGGCATCGCTTACCAGCGACACAGATAAACAACTCATGTGGGCGCGTCTCAAACTGCTGCCGCCGCTAGGAGAGCCCTACTAGCATAAAAGGGCTACTATTAGGAGCCGAAAGAAATAGCTAGACGATATATGCGATTTCAGGAGGTTGCTATGTCTGCTGGTGGTGCTCCCATAGATCCTGTTTCTACTCAAGCGTGGGCTTCGCTCACCCAGCACTTCGAAGAGCTGCATCAAGTGGGTATTTCGCTTAAGCGCTGGTTTGCCGAAGATTCCGAGCGAACAGAACGCTTTTCCTATGATTTGTGCGGGATGCGCGTTGACCTGTCCAAAAACCTCATTACCGAGAAAACCAAAGATTTGTTGGTAGAGCTTGCGCGTGCATGCAAGGTAGAAGAGCGTCGCGCGCTTATGTATGCAGGCGCGCATGTTAACACCACCGAGGATCGAGCCGTACTACACACTGCTTTGCGTCGTAGCGACGAACAAAAAGCCACGGTATTCGATGGTGAGCAAGATTGCGTAGCCGATGTTCGTGAAACCCTCAAGCGCGTATATGCCTTTGCCGAAGAAGTGCGCTCTGGTTCATGGAGAGGCGTTACCGGCAAGCGCATTGAAACGGTCGTCAACATTGGTATTGGTGGCTCCGACCTCGGCCCATACATGGTTTACGAAGCACTGAAGCCGCTGGCAGATGCAGGGATTTCTGCACGTTTCGTTTCCAACATCGACCCCAACGA
>CAYWNN010000059.1:0-5040 GCA_964459685.1 uncultured Coriobacteriaceae bacterium | reverse complement strand
GTATCCGCAGTATCACTGCTTTCAAGCTCATCTTCTGAGCTCGATTCGCCATCTGCAGACTCCTCAACAGAAGCGCTGAGCAATGTGCTGCTCTGCTCGTCTGTCTCACTCAACTCGAGTGAATAAACGATTTTCGGAGCAGTCATGACGCAAAACGTAACCACTGCTAATAGCATGCAAAAGCTTAGAAATGTACGAATGGGTGCTCCGTGCTTACGACTGCGCATATCTACTCCTTTTTAGCCATATATAAATGCGCACGAGAATGCACAAAACATGCATTCTCGTATTTCACATCTCATATAAATATAGCACTGCTCGTTATACAAGCATGTTACGCTCTATAAACTACACACTCCAAGGCTAGAAGAACCGTAGCGCTTATGAGCTGGCAAGGATGCGTTGCACATCGAGCGCGATCATGTATTCCTCATCAGTAGGAACCACAAGTACGCGAATTGCTGAATCCTCATCAGATATATCACGTACCTCACCCGAGCGAACTTCATTGAGTTCAGGATTGATTTTGAGACCAGTCCAAGCCAAGAGCTCACATATCTCTGCGCGTACGAGCGGCGAGTTTTCTCCAATGCCGGCCGAGAAGGCAATAGCATCAACGCCTTCAAGCGCCTGACACATTTGCATAATGAGCTGCGCGCATCGATAGGCAAACATCTCTATGGCGAGCTTGCTCTGTGGGTCCCCTTCTGCAGCTGCACGCTCAATATCACGTGAATCGCTGGAGATTCCTGAGAGCGCAAGCAGGCCCGATTCCTTATTCATCATGGCATCAATTTCATCGACGCTATAGCCACCCTCACGCTGTAAATACAGCACGGTAGCGGCGTCGATGGAACCGCAGCGCGTACCCATAATAAGGCCGTCGAGCGGGGTAAGCCCCATGGTGGTGTCGAGGTCTTTTCCGTCGCAAATAGCAGACAGGGATGCACCACTACCCAGGTGACAGCTCACCAGTTTATGCACGCTGTTATTAGTGAACTCAGAGGTTGCGCGCCAAATATAGCGATGGCTTGTACCGTGATAGCCATATTTACGAATGTGCAGCTTATCGCAGACATCGCGAGGAAGTGCATAGCGCCATGCACGCTCAGGCATGGTGGCGTGGAATGCAGTATCACACACAATAACGTTGGGAGTATCTCCCATGCGCTCAAGACAATACTCAATAACCGCCAGCTCACCTGGATTGTGCAGTGGTGCCAAAGGAGCAGCATCACGCACCCATTCAAGGGTTTCCTCTGTTACCAACATAGAATCGGTGGCATGAGGTCCACCTTGAACCACGCGGTGACCAATACCGTCGATGGAAATATTGAGGTCGAGAAGGATGTCGAGGACATATTGAGCTGCAGTCGCATGATCGGGCAGATCTACTACGGTGCGTACCTTGCCGCCGTCAAGCTCCTCATGACCAATAAATGAGCCTTCGATACCAATGCGCTCGCAGTTGCCCTTTGCATATATTTCGCGCGTTTCTACATTGAGCAATTGGTATTTCAACGAGGAACTACCCGCATTAATGACAACGACATTCATACAATCCTCCCATGTACCTCAAAGGCAAAAAGCTAAACAGAGCGATTTATGTGCTCATATGACAAATAATTGTAATAACACAGATGATGCGCACGCAAGCACAACACAGGACTGCAAACACAGAAATACACATCCCATGCGCTTGGCAGCAGCAGCTAACTAGATGAGTTTCTCACCTAAGTCTTTACCACCGAGAACATGAAAATGCAGGTGTTGAACAGTTTGTCCTGCATCCTGTCCAGTGTTTGCAATGAGCCTAAATCCTGAGTCTGCAATATCAAGACGTCGAACAACTTCACCAACAGCCTCAACCATGTCGGCAAGCACATGAGCCGGCACATCATCGATAACATTGGCATAGTGCTCTTTAGGAACAACCAAAACGTGAACTGGAGCTTGAGGGTTGGCATCGCAAAATGCAGCGACATAGTCACTTTCATATAGCAACTCTGAAGCTATATCCCCGTTAGCAATTTTGCAGAAAATGCAGTTAGTATCTTGTGCCATTTTAACTCCTTATACCTCAACAAAACCCTTAGTCTTCATCAATAAATGTGGTAGCAGGTGCAGCGGTAGTATCGGGCACAGCATCGAGGTTCTGAGTAGCATCAAGGAGTACTTGAACCTTTTGCTCAGCATGGGCAAGTCGCTCTCTTAGGTTGGCTAAGAGTTCAACGCCACGAGCATAACATTTAAGTGCATCTTCAAGCTCGAGTTCACCCGATTCTAGGGAGCGTACTATTTGTTCAAGCTCAACCGAGGCTTCCTTAAAGCTCAAGGTATCCAGACTCGCGTCTTGGCCCCCATCATCCATAGCTGTCGTAACTTCCTTTGATGTCGTATCTTCCATAGCTTAGTTCTCCTTATGCGCGACTCGCATGTCACGATGCTACTTCTCTTCTATGCTGCGTTTAAGGACCTGGGTTTGAAGTTCTCCCTGCCCTAACTTAACACTAATAATATCTCCCACATCAACCTGGCTAGCACTTGTTAACACATGCCCCTGAGCATCAGACGCGATTGCATAGCCACGTTTAAGCACGGCAACCGGTGAGAGCGCCTCGAGCACCGATGCAAGTGAGGCAAGCCTCTGCGTGTACGGTGTCATAACGCGCAAGGCAAGCTCCTGTAGCGCGGTCTTTTTCTGCTCGAGGGCTTCGTTTTGACGTGCAAGCAAACGCAGCATTGCATCTTCTAGGCGCTGCTCGGTCTGCATGAGATCTGCGACCCGATCGTCAACAATATTCGAAGGGTCAATCATGCACCTGTGACGGGCAAGGATGTCGAGAGCAGTGCGCTCGCGTTCGAGGCGCGCCGAAAGTACCCGTCGCAGGCTATCGCTGAACGTCTTGAGCTCAGCGTTATGTATGCGGATGAGATGTTGCATGCTTGCGCTTAAACGCTGGGCTCTGCTGTTCATGTTCAGTGTTATCTCATCAAGCGCAGGCGCCACACTTTCGGCGGCTGCCGTAGGCGTTGAGCAGCGCTTATCGGCAACCATGTCGCAAATACAGGTATCAGGCTCGTGCCCTATGCCCGTTACCACAGGCACAGCACATGCGGCAACACAGCGTGCAAGCGCCTCGTCATTAAAGGCCATGAGGTCCTCGTAAGAGCCTCCCCCTCTTACCAACAAAATACAGTCGGGCTGAGTCGCTGCAGCACACATGAGGGCGCACTGAATAGTGTCAGGAGCCTCCCGACCCTGAACAGCACATCCAAACACATCGATACGAACGAGTGGGTTGCGCCTTGCAAGCGTGCGGCACACATCCTGTAAGACACTTCCCGATAGCGAGGTAACAACGGCTATGCGCTCACAAAAGCGCGGCACAGGACGTTTGCGCGCATCATCGAGCAAACCTTCGAGACGCAATTTGTTTGCAAGCTGCGCAACGCGCTGACGCAGCAAACCTTCACCTGAAGCTTCCAGATGACGTGCAACAAAGCTCAACTTACCTGTTTGCTGATACACATCAAAGGAACCCTGCATCTGCACTTCAAGACCATCACGTAGCTCAATGTCTGCATGGGCGTAAATATTGCGCCACACAATAACGTCCATGCTGGCTTCTTCGTCTTTAACTTGAAAGTAGCAATGACCCGAGCGTGCGTTAGGTCCACGAAAATTGGTAACCTCACCAATCACAAGAAAGCTGGGTAGCCTTCCTACCGTTCGTTTGGCAAGTGCGACCGCGTCGCTTACCGAAAGTGCTTCGCTTTGGGCTTGAGAAGGCACGTATCAATCCCTTCTGTTTGCAACACCTAATAAAAGAGCAGCTATTTCAAATCAAACTATAGCGCTTGGACCCTACGCCAAACCTTAGAGCGCCTTAATGCATTTAACATGGCAACGCTCTAAAGCAACTCAACGCGATCACCATGAACCGTAAGCCCCAGCTCACCCGATAACAAGCTCTCAAGTTTCTTACCTGCAAGTTCATAACGCCAGCCTTGGCGAAGCGCGCAGCCTTGCCCGCCTGCTGCAAAGTCGTATAAATCGTCTCGCGTTGCTATCAGCTGAGGGGCTATATCGCATTCCTTAGCGATAACACGAATGAGGGCATACATTAGGTCGGCAACACTATCCTGCTCGGTGGTGGGTCGCACACGCCGCTTTATCTCGGGCAGCTTATCTGCGGGCATCGCGAGCCCTCGTTTTATGGCTTCTAAAATTGCTTCAGTATCCTTCATTGAAAGTTGCTGACATCCACGCGTGCGCGCGAGTTCTGCAGCACTTGTCGGACAACGTTTGCAGAGCTCAACAATAACCTCATCACGCATAAGCCATTTACGAGGAATATCTTGTTTTGCCGCAAGGCTTTCCCTCCATGCTGCAAGCTCTCTTGCAACTGCAAGCTGCCGCTTCGTTAAACCATTGCTCTTGCGCAGACGCTTATATGCCTCTTGAGGCTCTCGAATATAGCGCTCAGGACGGGTAAGCGCATCCATTTCTGGTGTTATCCAGTGCAGGCGACCCAGTTCTTTTAGCCGTTCTTGCATGGTGGCATAAATGCCTGGCAGATAGCGCACGTCATTTTCGGCATAGGCAAGCTCTTGCTCTGATAAGGGGCGTAGTGACCAGTCGGTAAGAGAGGCAGCCTTAGGGAGTTGTTTTGAACAGTATGCTTGTACGAGCGCACCGTAGCCAAGCTGAGGACGCTGCCCTAAAAACTCGCAGGCGATCTGTGTGTCAAATACGGGCGCTGGCATACATCCCAAGCTGTGATAGAGCACTTCAATATCTTGCTGACAGGCATGAAACACCTTAACAATCTGTGGACTAGATAAAAGCTCTATCAAAGCTTCCATATCAATCTGAGCCAAAGGATCCACCACTGCAATTTCATCGGCTGTAGCGAGTTGTACAAGACAGAGTTTTGGCCAATAGGTTTTTTCACGGATAAACTCGGTATCTACCGCAAGCACAGGGCTTTGTTTTGCACGCTCGCAAAAAGCTCGTAGCTCATGAGAATCCGATAG
>CAYWNN010000058.1:0-5078 GCA_964459685.1 uncultured Coriobacteriaceae bacterium | reverse complement strand
GTCTTAATGCGTGAACCTTATCGCTTGGCGAGCTCTACAATCGTGGGCACAAGTCCTCTAATAGTCTCGGCGCTCATAAGAATGCACTCGGCATGAATAAGCAAAAGACCGCAGCCAAGCGTATCAACAGCCTCCATTTGAAGTGCTTCGCGATGTGCTTCGCTTGCCGCACGGTATGCCTCATCACCTTGCTTGATAAGCTCATCTACATTTGCATCGCCGCGCTTCGCGGCTTCTATGGCTTCGAGATAACAGCTCTTTGCTGTCCCAGCATATGCAATGATTTGAAAGCTCACCGTTTCATAGGATGGGTTTGTGAGTTCCTTCTCATCATCTGGGTGAACAGCTTCGTTTGTGATGGGGCTGGACTCGCCTGTCATCCTAGACCATCCCCTTAATTTGCTGCAGCACCTTAGCGCCATCCATCATGCCATAAGCCATCATATCTATCGCCTCGACCGGCTTGCCCTTGGCGCCGGCGCGCACCTTGTCAATCATGAAGCGAATTTGCGGTCCCACAAGTACGACATCTGCCCAGTCAATCTTGTCGCCCATCATAGCCATGGCAACAGCATAGGTCTCGAGCTCCATGCCCTCATTGGCAGCTGCTTCCTCGATTTTCTTACACATGCTCGCCGTAGAGGCACCCTGGGAACAGATAAGCAAGACGTTCATAATCTACTTCTCCTCTTCTTGCATCTCCCTCAAAGCATGAAGGACGTCTTCCACGATAATAAGGCTGTTCACTACGAAGTAATTGAGCGCTCCATGCTCAGACTGTCGATTTACCATGATTTTCAGCTGTGCTTTGCGGCACAGCGCACTATTCACATTGGCGGAGAGAACACAGTCTGCTATGCCCTTCATGCGACAACGCTCTTGAATAAATGCCAAGTCGAAGGTCTCTCCGCTCTCACTCACAAAAATTGCAAGCAATACCGCTTCATCATGAAAGTCAAGCGGGCTCTTTTCGGTTGCAAAGAAGCCAAGCTCTTGTAGTCGCTGGCAGAAATAGCCGGCAACATAGGCTGAGTAACCCGTCCCCAGCACATGCACGCGATCGAAGTTGCCAGAGGCAAGCATCTCAGCAAGCTTCATTGCTTGCTGAGTGGCATCGTGTGCAGCATAGGCCTGGACACCATGGCGCAATCCGTAGTGTTCATGACCGGCGCCAGCCCTCATGTCATAAACCATGGCGCTGAATCCAGGATATCCGAGCTTCTTCGCAAGACGGACGACACTTGTTGGAGACGTGAAGGTTGCCGCTGCAACCTCGCGAATGAGAATTTTCTCCGAGTGTGCGTCAATCCGCTGCTGAATTTCTCGCAGGACGCCCATCTCCGTCTGCGAGAGGCTGTTCCAACGTTCCATCGCCTTGATGTCCATTGCCACCCCCTTGCACACGCTCAACTAAGACAACTCGTGTGCCTCCTATCAGGTCATGAATCATGCGGCGGTCGCACGTGAGCAACATAATCCCCGCAGAAATCACGCCAATAACGATTCCTGCCCAAATGATGACCTGCACAACGTCGCGGCTAAGCCAGAGAAGCATGATGTTGCGCAGGTAGTTGCTCAACGGAGAAAAGCAGCCCTCCACGACTACCAAGCCGAGAAAATCGCGCAGAAGGTAATTTCCAAGCGCAGCTTGGCTACCATCCACCCGCTCAACACGCAGGCGTAACAGACGCTTGCCGACAGTTTGTCCGCTGAGCACAAAGCACGGCAGCAAGCAGAAATAAACAAGGTCGAGCACAGCGAGACACAAAAACAACACCAGCTGTAAGCCGCTGGCAAAGCCCGTTATCGGCACTGAGGAGGCGGTAAAGATGCCCGTCACCGCGTATGCAGCGGCAACGAGCACCATATTCATCGCAAACGAGATGAGGTACCAATCGATGACATATGCGAGCAGCCTGCGTACAAGCATAGAGAACAGCCTTGTCTATGCCGCTGCCTGCAGCTTGGCGGCCTCGCCTTCTTCTTCTGCAGTGTATTTGCGATCAAGCACCCTGATAAATGGCCAGTAGATAACTCCAGAAATGAGCAGGTTAACGATCTGCAAGGCACCGCCACGCCAGTCTGCACACATCATCCACCCACTAATGGGCGCAGGCAGCGTCCAAGGGACAGGAATCCCAACCGGTCGGGGTACGATGCCAATTTCCATGCTCACAAAGGACACAGCTACGCATACAAGCGGAGCAATAATGAATGGAATGAACATCATGGGGTTCATGACGATAGGCAAGCCGAAGATAACCGGTTCATTCACATTGAATATCCCAGGAATGATAGCTCCCTTGCCCACCGTTTTTAGGCGCTGAGATTTGCACATGAAAGCCATCTCTATGCAGAGTGGCAAGGTGATACCCGATCCCGTGAGGTACATAATCATGTTCGAGAAATCGATAGTCGCGATATAGGGACGCAGCGCAAGCGCATCTTCCAGGTAGACATTCCAGTTGGCATCACGTGCGGCATACCACATGGGCTCCATAACAGAAGCGACTACGTTGGTTCCATGGATGCCAAAGAACCACAGGATGGAATTGATGAATTCAGCAATGAGCGTGCCCGGCAGTGAGGTACCAAGGTTGGTAAGCGGTGCCTGTAGCAAGCCATAGATCATGTTAGAGGCTGTCTCATAAGGTGTGAGCTGAATGAGATAACGAACCACGAGCCACAGCACGGCACAAAAGACCGCAGGGATAAGGGCAGCGAATTGGGATGATACGAACTCGGGAACAGACCCAGGCATCTTGATGGCAATCTTGCGCTTGATGCAGATGGTGTAAATTTCCACCGAGATAATCGCCACGATGATGCTTAAAAAGAGCGTAGTCGCACTAAACTCGCCTTGTGAGATCATGCCATCTTCGTTTGCATGGATAAGCAAAAAGAAGCTCATGAGCGAGATGGCAACACCAGGCATGGGGGCGACCTCGTTGCGGCGACCTAGCTCATAGGATGTGCCCAACATAGCTAAAAGGCTCAGAAGACCAATTGTGGCAGGATTAAGAACACTCCAGTTCCACTCCTCCCAAACTCCCTCACCCACAAGAGTGCCCATGAAGGTATGGAAGGCATCAACAGGAAAGTCGCTAATGATGCAGGCAAAGGCTCCCACGAGCAAAAGTGGGATGCTCAGCATCATGCCGTATTGAATGGATGCGAGATACTTGTTCTCTTGGAAGAACACCGCAACCGGATAAACACGCTTCTCAAGCCAATTTGTTAACTTGTCCACTTTCTCTTCCCTCTCCTTCATTATCAACAAAACTGCGGCCACGCGCCCCCGTTTGCCTCCTTAAAGTCAGCAATGATCTTCTTGGCGACATCAGCGTCGTACACGAGCCGGTTTTCGGTGAATGCTTGGAGTAGCTTGAGGTCGCTCTGCTCAAAAATGGCGTCCACGAGCAGTTTTTCGCAGGCATACTGGTTCTCGAGAAGACCTTTTTCGAAGGTTGGAACCTCACCCACATGAAGCGGCATGAGCTCCTGTGCGCCCGCAAGGCAGGCAACTTCAAGCATCATGCCTTGATCAAGGTTTGGACAGATGCCTTTGTTCTCGGTCATGACAAGTGTGGGCTCATACGCGTTATTCACTATCGAGAGCACAAGCTCGACAAGGTAGGCGGCGTGTACATCGTTATCCGAATAGACTGTTTCGACCCCTAGATCGCGAATGCTTGCACGCTTCGCGGCAATTTTCTCGGTGAGGTCAAAGCTCGTCCCTTTCATGTGTCCAAGCTCGGAAATCTCGTTGCACCACGAAAAGACCTCACGCTCGCGCCCTACGATAACTTCGTTGTAACGTGTATGCTCTGGACTGTAGTGAGCATACGTACGATCGGGATAGAGGTAGTAGAGGTTATAGGTGTTGGGCAGCGAATAGGGGAAGTCGCGTATCATCTCGAGGTGGTCAAGAAAGGTGATTGCCCAGTGATCGCTCTCCCGCTTAATGCGGTTCTTGAACTCGGCATGGATCTCATCGTAGTGCTCCATAATGTGAGAAAGGAGCTCCGGCAGAACATCCTCACCCGTTGTACGATCGAGCAGGCGGGTAAACCAGCCATAATGGTTAAGCCCAAAATACACCGGCCATATCTCTGAGCGCTTCTTCCCAATGAGCGGCAAATAGTGGTTTAAAACATCGGGTGGCATATCGCAGATATTTACGAGGCGCCTATCGCCTGGAAAGACGCGTTTTGTTGCCTCTGCGACAATTGCCGCAGGGTTTGCATAGTTGATGATCCAGGCATCGGGTGAGTACTGACGGATGTCACGTACAAGTTGTATCATGGCGCTCACGCTGCGAACACCATAGGCAAGCCCGCCGGGTCCGCAGGTCTCTTGTCCGATACGCCCATATTTGTAGGGAATCTTCTCGTCGGCATCACGCAAGCCTAAGCCTCCGGCGCGAATTTGTACCAGCACGAAATCGACATCCTCAAAGGCTTCCGCCTTGTCCGTGGTGTACGAGAATTCAAGACCCTCGTAGTATTCACGAAACATGACCTCGCCAAAGCGACCAACAATGGTTTGACGCTCGGCTTCGATGTCATACAGCGTTACCTTACGCAGGGGAAATGAATCCTGCAGCAGGCAGAGGAGCTCAATCATGTCGGGCGTGTACGTGCTTCCGCCGCCGCAGATGACGACTGAATAGCGTTTTGAACAGCGTTGCATGACGTTTCTGCACCTTTCTGGGGCTGTACAGCAGCACCAATCAAATTTGTAATATTGGGGCCCGCCTGCAATACCGGTACGCTTGTATCATACCGACGCAAAACCTTAATAGGGTGCAATCAGGCGAAATGAAAACTTGGTTCAGAAAATGGAACCTGTTACCAAAAAAAAGAGGCACCGGACTATGTCCGATGCCTCTTAGTGTTATTGGTTGCGATGTGCCTTGCAGCTTACATCTTGTGAGATGCACCCTTATGTAGATGCAGCTCGTATGTAGCTACTCCCTTAGCTCTGGGTACGTCTCCTGAGTGCGATGCCAACGCCGAGCGCCACAGCAGCGATAACAAATACCACAGCTGCGACGATGAGGGCCATAGTGTTTGTTG
>CAYWNN010000057.1:0-5090 GCA_964459685.1 uncultured Coriobacteriaceae bacterium | reverse complement strand
TACTTTTTGCTGCCGTATGCTTTTTGCTGGCACGGCGAACATCGAGTATCGCAGAGTACCCATCAAGCAGGGTTTTACCTGTAGATGGAGCTTTAAGGTCGGACATAACCCCTCCTATATGTGGCGATGGATACTGCTGCTTGCCCCAAGATATAGCTTAGCGATCTGTTTATGTATGTTAGTATGCTAAGCGCTAAAAAAGAGTGTCGAGTTGCTTTCATATTAATTTCGCTATTATTAGCCTTATCATATTCACGTGGCCATCACATGGTTCACGTACCCATCACAGGGTCGCCACAGGAGAAGGAGCTCATAGTATGGTTTCTAAGCAAACAACAATTGTTAACGCCACCGGCCTTCACGCCCGTCCCGCTTCAACATTTGTAGCGGAGGCAAAGAAGTTCCAGTGCAAGGTCACGATTAAGAATGTGGACAAGGATGTTCCTCCTACGAACGCCAAGTCCATCATGATGCTTTTGGCTGCTGGCCTTGGTAGCGGCACCGTGGTAGAGATTACCTGTGATGGTGAGGACGAGCAGGAAGCCCTCGACGCTCTTATCGCTCTTGTAGACAGCGGACTCGGCGAGTAGTCGAAATTCCTAGCTCACATATAGTGGTAGGTACATGCCCGGCGCTTCAATAGTGCCGGGTTTGTTTTATGTTTGAAGGGCAACAGGTATGAGCAAGCAGTTTTCTTTTGAGGTAGTAGCAAAGGATTGCTTAACAGGCGCGCGTGCTGGTGTTTTACACACTGCCCATGGTGTCATTGAAACGCCCATCTTTATGCCGGTGGGTACAAAAGCAGCGGTTAAAGGGCTTACTCATCCACAACTTAAAGAGCTTGGCGCGCAAATTATACTTGCCAATACCTATCACTTAGCCATGCGCCCCGGCGAGCAGCTCATAGCTGAGCTTGGGGGTTTGCATAGCTTTATGAATTGGGATAAGCCCATCCTTACCGATTCCGGGGGTTTTCAAGCCTTTAGCTTGTCCGAACACTTCACGTTTGAAGATGAGGGGGTTAGCTTTCGGGCTGTTGACTACGGGGGAGAAAAGGTTGCATGGTCGCCCGAGCGCAATATGGAGATTGCTCAAGCTCTGGGCTCGGATATCTGCATGCAGCTCGACCAATGTGTAGGCTATCCCGTTGAGCGAGCAGAGCTTGAACGCTCAGTTGAACTATCGAGTCTCTGGGCAGAGCGCTGCTGGAATGCCCATACTCGCGACGATCAGGCATTATTTGGCATTGTACAAGGAGGCATGGATCTATCGCTGCGCATACGTTCGCTCAATCACCTTGAGTCCTGCGGAGACTTTCCCGGGTACGGCATTGGTGGCTACTCCGTAGGAGAAGAACATGATGTCATGTTTGAATCTTTGGAGCCCTTAGTATCCGAATATATGCCAAGCTCGAAGCCGCGCTATCTTATGGGCGTGGGCAACCCCACTACGCTGGTGCGTGCGGTTGCCTGTGGGGTGGATATGTTCGATTGCGTGCTGCCTACGCGTACTGCTCGTATGGGTACAGCATTTTCGAGTGCCGGACGTATGAACCTACGCAATGCACGCTACAAGTTAGATGTAGCTCCTTTGGATGAGCGGTGTAGCTGTCCGGTATGTAGTGCTGGCTATTCACGTGCCTACCTTCATCACCTTGTGCGTCAGCACGAAATGAATGCAGCCATTATGCTCTCTCAGCACAACGTGTACTTCTTGCTTAACCTTATGCGACAAGCTCGTTTAGCAGTTATCGAAGGACGATATCAGGCATTTTTAGATGAATGGATGGCATCCGAGGCCTGTGCGGATTATTAAGCTCTGTTTTCTACTTATTGGACATAGTTTGAGATCAGGCTATGCTCCGTGAGCCGCTTTTGCGTACTGGTATAATTAATCGTTTGACAAACAGAGTCGTCTTCCAAAGACATGCTTTACTGAAATGTGGGTGGATATTATGGCCCAAGGCAAGCGCCTGTCGGATGACATGCGTATACAAGCAACTTTCATTTTTATTGGAGTTGTCCTTACTCTCTTCTGCGCGTTTGCTACCTTTGACGGATGGAGCAGGCTTGTTTCTGCTGTTGACACAGGAGATGGCACGGCAATCGTGCTCGACCTTGCCGAAGGCGTGGAAGCAGATGCAAGCGATATAGCGACAGCTGTTGATGTATTGCGCGAGCGTCTCGAGAACGCTGGTCTTGACGCCGAGGTGCGCACAATGGGCGATCAGCAAATATATATTGAAGCCTCAGGTGCCGATGATGTTGAATCGCTGGTAAGCGAGCTTGCGCAGACAGGTCATGTGGAGTTTGTTCGCTCAGACGCCATTGGCGATGCCGATGCCTTAGAGCTGCTCGAAAACTCATCAAGTGATGTTGAGCTTGGAGAAGGAACCTATACCGCATTTATCACGGCAGATGAGGTTGAAAGCGTAGAAGTATATTCGTATTACGGCTATTACTTCATTGTGACCTTCCAATTGAACGATGAAGGAACTGAGACCTATGCAGAAGTCTCAGCAGAGCTTGCTGAAGACTCTGGAAGTGTTGCCATTGTTATCGATGGCACCGTACTCACTATGCCGACGGTATCGAGTGAGGTTACCGATGGCAGCATCATGGTGACCTTCTCGAGCGAAACA
Organism: uncultured Coriobacteriaceae bacterium; assembly: GCA_964459685.1. GTDB lineage: Bacteria > Actinomycetota > Coriobacteriia > Coriobacteriales > Atopobiaceae > CADBMC01. The sequence continues at coordinate 2,449 of CAYWNN010000057.1, read as the reverse complement.
GATGCTTACGGATTGAGTTCTTTGCTCACCTCCGAGGAAATGCCAATACATATGAGTGTTTCCTCTTCGTACGAGCTACAGAGCAGCTTGGACATCGACGAGCTTGTCCAATCACTCATCGTTGCTTCAGCAGTAATAGGTGCTCTGTTGATAGTTCTTGCCATCCAATTTAGAGCCGGTGTTCTTCTGGTGGCGCTTTCAGGAATCTTTACGGCATGTATGACTGCAGGTGTCGTGAGCTTGCTTGCAGGAAGATCTGTGCTTGTGGTAGATGAGGCGTCACTTATCAGTGTAGCTACCAGCATGCTGTGCGGCATGTTTTGCGTTATTGGCTTGCTTGCAAGTCTTCGCGCTGAACTAAAAAGCGGTCGTCGCTTAAGCGATGCCTGTGAGCGAGCTGGCAAGAGGGCTGGCAAAGTAATTATTAACCAAGCAGTTATCATGGCTGTTGTGGGCTTTGCCTGTGCGTATTCTGGTACCTGGCTGTCTAACTTTGGCAAGGTAATCGTTATTGTTGCTGCCTGCGAAGTTGTTGTATGCATGCTGTTTGCCCTGCCCCTGTTCCGCCTTATATGCGATGGTGCAGCCGAGCGCCGTCCTGCACTTTGGGGTGTCAACATTAAGCCAAAAGTGGCACAAGATACCGCTGGTACACACACGCGAGCTACAACGCTTGCGATTAATAAGCCTGCTCTCGTGTGCACAGCCCTCCTTGTTATAGCTTCCCTCGCTGGATGGGTAGTACGTGGTAATCCCCTAGATGTGAACCTTGTTTCGGGAAGCCAAATAATCATGAGCGATGCTGGCAGTGCCTCTCAAGAGGATCTGAGGCAGGCTTTTGATGAAGCAGGAGCTTCATTTGTCGAGATAGAAGAAATTGCAGCCGATGATGTGTATGGCTATGTCGTAGGACTCAACACTACCGACATTGAGGAAGCTCAAAGCATATCTGAAGATGTTGCAGAGAGCCTTGAGCTTGATGTGAGCTCATGGAGCATCGCTTCTGTTGGAAGAAATATTGCTGATAGCGAACTTGCAGCGCTTGCTGCTGTTATCGTGTTGAGCTGTGCAATCTCGTTTATATGGCTTGCGGTGCGCACCAAGCCGGCAGAAGCTGCACTGGCCTTTGCAGGAATAGTGGCGTGTGCACTCACAGCTATAGGTGATCTTGCGTGGGCTGAGATACCACTTTCTCGCATGGGCATCGCAGCATGTATCGCCGTCTTGCTCCTCGCCACACTTCTCGAGCAATTCATCTTCGCCGATACAAAGGCGCTTCTGCTGAGCGGCGCGAGCTTGGATCAATCGCCAGAGTCCACGGAAGCGCAAACTCAAAAGCGCATGAAGGGTACATCCTTAAGCGTAAACACTACTCTTATATGGTGCGTACTCTTTGTTGGATGCCCATCAATTGCCATACTGTATTTGGGAAGCTCTTTTGAATGGATTGCTGTGTATGCAGTAGCCATGTGTGCAGTTGCTTTTGTAGGTGAATGTATAGTTCCTTTATTTTCAAGTACGAAACGAGATGAATAAGTTATGGCTGGGTTGTATGACTCACGCCATTGGGATGTTCGTGTACATAACCCTGGTGTAGAAGCGCGCTTAATTGCAGAGGTAGGTTGTGCTCCACTTGTTGCACGTGTCCTTGCTGCGCGTGGGGTATGTGACCCTCATGCTGCTCGTGAGTTTTTAACCCCATCGCTCGATCGTGATTGGCACGATCCAGCTCTTATTCCCGGCTTGCTTGATGCAGCCGATCGTGTTGAAACAGCGATTGCCAAGCAAGAAACTATTGCCATCTTTGGCGACTTCGACGTTGATGGCATGACAGCTGCAAGCTTGTTAACCCTTGCACTCAAGCACCTCGGCGCAAAGGTACATTCCTATATTCCTAACCGCTTCTACGAAGGCTACGGACTTTCCATTGTGGCGCTCGATCGCATCATCGAGGACTGCTCGCCCGACCTTGTTGTTACGGTTGACAACGGTATTGCTGCCGCTCGAGAAGTGGCATGGCTTCGCGACCGAGGCATTGACGTTGTTATTACCGACCATCACGAGCCAGGAGATTTAGTCCCCCAAGGGATTGCTGTTGCCAACCCAAAGCTCTCAAGTGACTGTGTATCACAGGAGCTATCCGGCGCTGGCGTCGCGCTTAAGTTGGTATGTGAACTTGGCAGACGCATGGGTGATGAAGACCTGTGGCGTCGTTTTACCGATTTAGCTGCCATGGGAACTATCTCGGATATGATGCTTTTAGAGGGTGAAAACCGCTCGCTAGTTGCTGATGGTGTGCAACGTATGCGCAGAAGCGCTCGCCCAGGTATTCGTGCACTTGCGCAAGTAGCTCAAATAGATTTGGAAAAACTTACCAGCGACGAACTTCCTTTTTCGCTTATACCGCGCCTTAATGCAGCAGGGCGTATGGGAGATTCCGAAGTTGCCT
>CAYWNN010000056.1:0-5184 GCA_964459685.1 uncultured Coriobacteriaceae bacterium | reverse complement strand
GTCCGGCTGGTCGTATTGCTTCGCAATGCTGCTCGCCCAAGCATCCAGGATAAATCTTTCGGTGCAATGAAAGAGCTCGGAAAACATCACGTCAAATTCAGCAATTCAGCACTTTTACCTTCGGTAAAAGCCGACCTGACGGTCGTCCGGCTATTCTGCCGGTGCAATGCTGAATTTGACAACACTCCTCCCTCCTCACTCACTCCCACTCCTCACTCCTCCCTCCTCACTCCTCACTCTATTCCCCTCCCTTTACTTCAATTTCAGCACCTGTCCCGGATAAATCAGATCAGCATTTTCAAGATCATTAAGTTCTGCAATTTCCTGCCACTTATTGGCATCACCAAGCTGACTCTTGCAAATATTTATAAGACAGTCACCGCTCTTTACAGTATAAGTAGCCGGTATCTCCTTGTTATCCGTTTCTCTGGTCTGTTCCGTTGTTGCGGTCACAGTACCCGTTTCAGTATTTTCAGTATATTTAGCAGTATATGTACCATACCCCACATACTCCTGAAGCTCCAGATCAATTTCAATATCAAGACCCTTTGATGCGTCCTCATTTACGCTGTAGCTTTCAATGGTCACAGCTTTGCTTGTAATGATACCGTCCCCTGATATGTCAATTTCTTCACTTCCCATATCCCTTTTACCGCCTGTATCCGTTCTCCACACAGTAAACACAACGACCTTATTATTTTTGAATATATCATTAAAATAATTCAGATAATAATCCTGTTTTTTGTGCTCAATTGTCTGACCGTTAATATCATCAGCATTTCTCATTCTGTTTGAAAAAGGCAGATTAGTCTGTTTAGGCAGAAGGAGCGTAAAGGAATATGTCACAAGTCCCGGTGGATTAAGTTTATTTATGACACTTCCGTCTATAAGCTCAATGGTACTGTTTTGACCGCTGTATTTTGTAGTAATTTTTTCGGGAGTAACAGGCACAATAACACTCCCTATCAACATCATGTAAGGCTGCATAGCCATTATACATACCTCCTTTATTTCATAATAAAAGCACTCACATTCAAAATGAATTATCCCCGATAGAATCAGACACACATTTTGAATATAAGTGCTTAACTTTTACATTTATTCAGTTGTCCCTTATTTACTATAGATATGATTAATGTTAAATTTCATAAAACAAATCATCAAGTTTAACATTCAAAGTTACTGCAAGTTTATTTAATGTAGAAACTTTACAATCACCTCTTTTTTCAAGATCCTCTATAGTTCTTATTGGTACACCGCTTTGCCTCGAAAGCTCCGGTACAGACAGTCCTTTTATTTTCCTGACTTCCTTTACTCTTAACACACCGCTTCACCTTCATATAAAATGCTGTTTTCATATAGTTCATGAGGAGCTATGTCCTGTCCTTCACTCCATTCTATACCAACACCATCATCAATTATATGAACACTTTTAAAATAAGCTTCATCTCTGAGTTTTCCATACCAGCTTCCTGATAAATAGGGCTTAACATCAAAAATTCTTTTTTCCCCGTTTTTATAACTTAACAATAACCTGTAATTTGCAATTGGTTCTACTGATATTAATTTAGGCTGCAGCATAAATATACCTCCTGACTTTTACAAAACAAACAATTACTTCAGAGGTTCTATCTTAAAAAACTGTTCACCTTCTGACAACAGTTTCCAGTTAGCCTCTAATTCTTCTTTATGAATTATCATCCACGCTTCCACAAGCTTTAATTTGTTTTTAGGTATCGCTCCTTCTAAAATTTCACCATCAAGACCAATAACAACTTCATCACCGGAATATTCAGCATGTATATGAGGCTTGTTATGCTTACCTCCGATTTCTCTATACATTCTTATTATTATACCATAAAACATACTTAATGTCGGCAATAAATACCACCTCCCTGTATAACAATAGTACCACATTATAACGTGGTCAGTCAAGAAATATTTTTATTTTTCTGTCCATACAATTGGGAGCATAATTTCACTATCACGTTTTTATTTACAATGTTAAAAATTTATGTTATCATATTTTTAAGAAAATTCGGTATAACAGAGGTGATAGTATGGCAAAATGTGAAAACTGCGGAGCACAAATAAAGCAGGGAGCAAGTCAATGTGAATTTTGTGGCAGTGAAGTCGAACAAAAGGAAGCTGCAAAAACAAACAGCACAAACAGTACAGGCAGTACAAACAGCACAAATGGTATAAATATTAATATAAACACTTCTGGCGGCGGACAGTCCGAAATCAATATAAACATATCAGGCAATAATTACACATTTTCCGAAAACACAAACAGTGACATGGGGAAAAACTTTCATAAAGAATTCTTTAATAATGAATTCTTTCATAATAATACTACGTCATATAATACGCCAAAACCTGAGCCTGCACCCCAAAGGGAGTCTGCACCCAAAAGGGAATCTGCACCTCAAAGGGAATCCGCACCCCAAAGGGAATCTGCACCCAAAAGAGAATCTGCACCTCAAAGGGAATCTGCACCACAGAGAGAATCTGCACCTCAAAGGGAATCCGCACCCCAGTCACAGTATGACCCTGCCCTGTCACCTAAAAGCAAATGGCTTGATTTCGCTCTTGCATTATTAGTCGGACACATTGGAATACATAAATTTTATGAAGGTAAAATTTTTGTGGGCATACTGTATTTTTTCACATTCGGCTTATTTGGTTTAGGCTGGATAGCTGATGTAATACTCATACTCTTAAATAAAGCAACAGATAAAAACGGTCTGCCCATTATAAAATAACATTTAGCCCTCAATCCTCACTAAACACTGTGTGTTTTCCTCCTGAAACCTTCTGTCATTGAATCCAGTGGCTTGGAAAACATTACGTCAAATTCAGCAATGCTGAATTTGACAATACTCCTCACCCATAACTCTGTTAAATTCCAATTTAACCAACACCTTACCATACAATACTATCGTAGGGGCGATTATTAATCGCCCGCAATCTTTCGGTGCAATTCAGCACTTTCGCTTTCAGCGAAAGCTGGTCCTTCGGACCATCCGATAAATCTTTCGGTGCAATTCAGCACTTTCGCTTTCAGCGAAAGCTGGTCCTTCGGACCATCCGATAAATCTTTCGGTGCAATTCAGCGATCGCCCGCAATTTTTCAAATTTCTGCTTATCAGACCAACAACCTGACAATTCAACCATTTGTAGGGGCGATCATCGATCGCCCGTTCTTCACAATACACCCATAAATTCCAACTTAACCAACACCTTGCCATACAATACTATCGTAGGGGCGATTATTAATCGCCCGTTTTTCACAATACACCCATAAATTCCAATTTGTAAAAATAAGTTTAGACATAAAATTTAACGATGTTTAAACTTATTTTATTTTTATAAAATTTTTGTTTATAAAAGGTATAACCTGATACTAAAATATAATAGGTTTCATTTTTCATCACAAATAGTATTTTCAATTTCACCTTATTTTCTACTGCCATTAAACGCCATATTATACCGAACCCCTGATTTTAAGCCATTTACAACAAATTCAGTCTTTATATTATCTTCAAAAAGTTTAATCCGCTAAACAAAAAATTCATATCAAATAGTATTCTGTTATTCCTCTTTTGATTCATACACATACAGCGTTTGGTTTAACGTATTAAACGAATAACTACTATTAGTACACATTTTTCATTAAACAAATTAAACGCTGTACATATCAAATTTAAATTAAACACCTCTCTCGTTTAATTCATTAAACACTTTATGCACAAAGAGTATGTTTTTCCGTTTAACTAATTAAACCCACAAACTGTCACCTCTTACACCATTCCTGCAAACACACTTCCACTTGCTCCTTCCGCCTTTCCATTCAATCCTGCCGAAATTTCACTTTTAAGCCTTTCAATAAGATTGTCAGCGTCACTCTGTGACTTAACATTGTTGCTCATATACCTCATATCTATCACAACACTTGAATTATTACTGCTCTTGTCTTTCTCAATATTCTCCTGCATTATGCCAAGTATGGATTTCCCGATACTCACAAGCTCCTCATTGCTTTCTTCAATACTCATTGTATTTCCGCTTATATCATATGTATTTGTTTCCGTCCCTTCGGCACTCCTGTTTATGCCGTTTACTGTATTTTCCGTAAGCCCGGTACCTTCAAACATATTGCTGTAATCCAAATCACCTGTACTTATCCCCAAATCACCGATTCCGCTGCTTATGTCAGGCAATGACATACTGTCTGTAAAATTTTCACCTGCACTATAACCGCTGTTCCACGCTTCACTGAGCCAGCCTTCCCGGAATGTATCATATTTATTTTCATATTCAAAATCAGTAATTATACTATTTCTGTTAAGCTCTGCAGCTTCATTTGCCGCCTCAGATTTAGCCTTATAATCATCAGCCTTTGATTGAAGTCCTTCAATATCAATACTCACAAAAGGCAGTTTATTCAATCCTTCTGCAATTTTAGTAATTATTGAAAATACAACATATGCCATATCATAGAAAAAACTTTTTATTTTATTTACAGCAAACATAAAAGCATTTTGTATATTTGATGCAATAACCTTTATTTTTTCCCATAACCCCATAAATAAATCAGCAATTGTAAGAACAAGATTTTTAAGGAATGCCAAAACCACAGAAAAAGCTCCGACAATAATACCCGTTGCACTATAACTTGTACCACATGCTTTATTTATAACTGCAACTACAAAATATAACGCAGCAATTATTGCCATAACCACTAATACAATTGGATTTGCTTCCCATACTTTATTTAAATTTTCAGAAACTTTTTTGACTGTATCAATTGCATTTTTTAAAATTAATTGAGCCTTGCTAACATCTATACTTTGTAATTTCCATAATACATACAAGCCAATTATAAATGCCAAAATAGGAGCAATTATATTAAAATTGCCAACTATTATACTTGCTAAAATACCTATAATACCCACTACAGCCCCAATCACAGGTGCAATTGCATTTATTCCTTGTCCTATTGTATTCATTGCATTTGCAAAACTTTCAGAATTAATTACATTATTAATTGCATTCCCTATTGGTTCAAATGCCACCATAGCCATATTCCCCACATTTGTCATTGTGTCAGACCACGAAGCTCTCATATTTCCAAACTGTGCATTAATGCTGTCAGTAGCTCCCAGCATAGAATTTTTAAGC
>CAYWNN010000055.1:0-5290 GCA_964459685.1 uncultured Coriobacteriaceae bacterium | reverse complement strand
TTCGTGCTTAAGGTAGCAGCAAGCATCTCTTTGGTAGTAGTTTTGCCAACCGATCCCGTAACGCCAATAACGATCCAATCCTCATGCAAGGAACGCCAATAGCTTGCAAGCGAGAGCAAGAAAGCTTCTTGGTCAATCTGCGACGTGGATGGCACAAGAATGGCACAGCCAAGCTCTTCGAGCGCCTTCTGCTCTTCTTCTGTAGGTTCGCGTGTCATGGCAACACAGGCAGCTCCCGCCTGGGCTGCAGCAACTACATAGTTATTGCCGTCGGTACGCTCCCCGGGAAATGCAACAAAGAGATCGCCTTGGGCAGTTGTGCGCGAATTGATAGAACATCCACTCACATATTGGTTTGCATCGCCTGCAAACAAACGGGTTTGGGTAGCTTGTACAACTTCACCTATACGCAAATTCATAGCGTGTATCTCCTTGGCTATGAGCTGGCGGAAATGCCAAATATCGTGATAGCTTCGCTCATGATTGTAGAGAAAACCGCAGCAGCTGAGTCGGCAGCATGCAGCGATGTCCCGTTGAGCCCAACATATATCAGCACTTCGGGATCGTCAGGATTAACGTAGCCTATCATGGAGGCTAAATAGGAGCCATCTATGTAGCCGCCAGTAGTTTCGTCGGCAATTTGAGCGGTGCCCGTTTTTCCCACAATGTCATATCCATCTACCTGCGCTGCAGTAGCGGTTCCCTCTTCCACTACGGTGCGCATCAGATCCGACATAATTGAGGCTGTCTCGGCTGAAATAATTTGCTCGCCTTCGCCCCAGTCTTCAGCAACACCGTTACGTGATATCAAAAAATGCGGTGTCATCTGAACACCACCATTTGCGATGGTGCCAATTGCCTGAACAAGAGAGATGGCGGGAACTGACAATGACTGGCCAAAGGACATGGCACCCAAAGAGGCTCCTGTGTAGTCTTCCAGCTGAGTTACCAAGCCAACAGTCTCACCCGGGAAGTCAACACCGGTAAGCGACCCAATGCCGAAGTTGGCAATGCCTGCGGCAAAGGCTTCCTTTCCAATGGCATTTGCCAAAAGCACCGTTCCTACATTCGACGAGCGTCGCAGTATCTCGCGTATATCCATAGTCATCGTATAGTCGCGCTCGTCATCGTCTGTTACGGTGTCGTCTCCTACTTCAATTGAAGAAGGAACGGTAAAGGTCGTTTCCTCGGTGAAGGCTCCACACTCAAGCCCTATGCTGAATGTTATGGGCTTAAAGGCAGAACCGAGCTCATAGGCATAAGACACTGCCTTGAGCTGCAATGACTCATCGGTCATGGTAGAGAGATCTGAAAAATCTACGAGAGGCGTTGAGCAGGCAGCAAGAATTTCACCAGTTTGAGGATTGGTAACAACCACAGTGCCTGAGTCGGCTCCGTAAGTTTCTGTAGCCTCAACAATGATCTCTTCAACCTTAGCCTGAAGCTCAATGTCTATTGAAATGATGATGTCTTCGCCATTAACGGCTTTGGTGTATTCATAGGTGCTGCCAGCAACAGGCGTACCATCTGCTCCCATTTCAAGGATGAGTGTTCCGTCTGTGCCGCCAAGAATGTCATCGTATTGATATTCAAGCCCCGTAATACCATCACCATCAACACCTACGTAGCCTAAGAGCTGGTTGGCAACACTGCCGTAGGGGTAATGGCGCCGATAATCCTCGATGTAGTAGATGCCGGTGAGCCCTTCTTCTTCGAGCTCAGCCTGCAGTGCTTCTGCTACCTCGGTATCTGCTTGACGATACACATAGGCGTAGGTTACATCGTCTTGGTCGAGGATGGCTTCGTAATCGGATGCGTCACCCCCGAGATGCTCAGCAAGTATGTTTGCTACCTGCTCAACATCTTCAACGGAGGAAGGGTCGCAGTAGATGGTGGTACATTCTTCGCTTATGGCGAGAACATTGCCATTGCGATCGTAAATGGTGCCGCGACGGGCACTAATGGTAATGGTGTTGGCTTGATATAAATCGGCATCGGCACGCAGCTCCGCTGCACCTATTACTTGCAGATATACTAAGCGCCCAAGAACAACGCAGAACAGCGCCATAAGAACAACGAAAACGCCGGTAAGGCGCCTTGTACTATCAAATCTTCTACCTGTGCTCCTTTGGCGCTGGCTCTCTTCGTCGTAAGAGGAAACGCGCCGACTCTGAACAGTTGGCCGAGTATTTCGCCGTCTATTGTTAGTCATAGGGATTAATTATGCAGCAGACTATGCAGCTGATTCCTCTGAGGATTCTTCTACCTCGGATTCTTCACTGGATGTGTCGGTGCTCTCTTCTGAAGACTGCTCATCAATCGAGATAGTTGCCGTTTCTTCGGCATACTCCATGCCGTAGTTCTGTGTGGCAATACGTTCAATACGCGTTGCATTGCTCAAGATGGAGTTTTCTACGCGCAGCTCGTTGGTTGTTGTTTGAACATCAGAGATTTCTGAGCGCATCTCAAGCGCTGTTTCAATTGCCGTAACAGTAGCTGCAGACAAGGCAATGCGCACCATGCCAAAGGACAGCACAACACTGAGTGCTGCCATAAATAACTTGGTACGCTGGACCTGTGTGGAGCTCACACCACGGCGCACACGCTCGTCAAGACCAGTACCTTCAAGTACTTCAAAGTTACGCTCTGGTTCAAATTCATGTTGAGGGATGGCACTGCGGTATGAATAATCAACCGCAGTATTGCCTCCATATCGAGCCATGCCACCCCTCCTTTCTACGTTTTTGCTACGTTTTTAGTACGTTTTAGCTGCGTTTCTTGTTTGTGTTAGTTGCCTTTGTTGTGCGTTTTGTCTACGTTTCGTTGGTGCTATACCCTCAGCTTGCGCTGTGAGTGTCTTTAAGGCTCGTGTCGAGCTTTACTGCATAGCGCATCTTTGCACTACGAGAACGGGGATTGTCAGCTATCTCCTTTTCACTCGGCACAATCGGATGCTTCGTTTTCACCTTGAGAATCGGCACATTTCCACATACACAAACAGGCAAATCTGCTGGACAGGTGCATCCTTGACTCATGGTGCTGAATACATGCTTTACTATGCGGTCTTCAAGCGAGTGATAAGAAATGACGCAAATCCTACCGTTGGGAGCAGCCCAACGAATCGCTGCTTCAAGCCCACGTTCAAGTACCTCAAGTTCATGGTTAACTTCAATGCGAAGTGCTTGAAAGGTCTTTCGTGCGGGATGAGCCCCATGACGACGATCGCGGGCAGGAATTGCACGCTTAACGATTTCCGCCAGCTGCAATGTAGTAGTAATAGGCGTCTTTTCTCGTTCACGCACAATCGCTGTTGCAATTTGATGTGCATGTCGTTCTCCACCATACATGCGCAGAATCCGGGTGAGGTCGGCTATGTTGTAGGTTTGTATGACCTCAGCTGCGTTTATGGTTTGACTTCCCAAATCCATGCGCATGTCGAGTGGAGCATCCTCGCGGTAAGAAAAGCCGCGCTCAGCAATATCAAGTTGAGGGCTAGAAGTGCCCAGATCGAACAAAAAACAATCCACTTCGGGAACTGCTGCCGAAACTAGCAGTTCATCAAGATTGCCGAAGTTTCCTTGCAGAAAGCAGCAATGCGCCTCGGGATACTCATCTGCGAGGCGTTGTTCTGCTGCCTGAATTGCCATTGCATCTTGGTCGATCCCAATGGATAAGCCATCGGGAGCAACGCGTTTTGCAAGAGCAAGAGTATGGCCTGCTCCACCAAGCGTACAGTCGCATACAACCTCTCCAGGTTTTGGATCGAGTGCTTCCAGTACCTCATGGAGCAATACAGGGACGTGCCGATATTCAGGTGTCAATGTACTCATCACGATCTATGCAATATGAAGCAAGCTTTCGAGATCTTCTTCCACGCTGCGCTGGTTCTCTTCCCAGGCATCGCAGTTCCAAATCTCGAAATGGTCGCCGGTACCAACAACGGTAACTTCGCCCGAAAGACCAAGTTTTTCCAGACGAGTTGGCTCACTTGCGTCCACTTTGCGTCGCGTTCCGTTGAGCTTTCCCAAGGCAATGCGACCGGCACTGTCTACCTCAACAGTTTCGGCAAGGCTTGTCATATAGCTTTTCAGGCGCTCATCATCGCGCTTACGCGGGTTGTAGTGCCCCCCGTCTTGCTCAAAAAAGCTGTTGACATATGCCTCATAGCCTTCAGGCGTAAAGCCAAGAACACGACCTTCGAGGGGAGCAAGACACACTTTAGAGCTCAGCTCTTTCCTAATTTGCGCAGGGAGCGTGAGGCGATCCTTCGAGTCCATACTCATTAAGTATGTTCCTGTTAAAAACATTCGCCCTCCCCTCGCGCGTATTAGGCAGTCTTACTCCTCATCGTTGTGTATAAATATAGGACACTTTTGCCACATTAAGCAACACTTTCCCCCACTTATCCCCCACTAGAAACACTTTCCCGCTCATGTGCTCCCACCTTGAGCGAGCAAGTTTCAATATCTAGTGGGGAACAAATATTCGCTACACAAGAACTACTTCACAAATGTGTAGAAACCGTTTGTCGAATTTTTAGAAGTGTGAGTGAAATATGTAGAACTGCAAGCTCTGAAGGAATAGGAAGCTAATCGAGCAGGTTCTAGCTTGCGATATGCGCCACCTTGGTACGTGAGCGTGGATGCGCCGCAAGATAGCTTGAGCGTATGTGCGCTTGGTCGAGGTGCGTATAGAGCTGCGTTGTCGCAATATCTGCATGCCCCAACATTTCCTGGACGCTGCGCAGGTCCGCCCCGCCTTCAAGCAGATGCGTCGCAAAGCTATGGCGCAGGGTATGAGGATGCAGCTGAGCAATACCTGCCATGCGCCCCCACTTAGCCACGATGGTATGAACCGACTGGCGCGTTAGCCTGCCACCGCGTCTATTGAGGAAGACGGCAGCATCTGTTTTTTCAGCATTGAAGAAGGCTGGTCTCCCCTGCTCTAACCAGAGCTTCAAAGCAGTCGCAGCACTTCCTAAAAGAGGCACCACGCGCTCGCGAGAACCTTTGCCCATCACACGGATCAGTTCTTCGTCAAAAAAAATATCCTGGGTTGATATCCCACACAGCTCAGACACGCGAAGTCCGCAGCCATAGAGCATCTCAAGAATAGCCTTGTCGCGTATGCCATACGGCGTTTGAGGAAAGCTTTGATCAAGCAGGGCAGCGCATTGCTCAACAGTAAGGACAGTTGGCAGGCGCTCTGGTTTTTTGGGAAGAGGTAAATCAGAGGTGGGATGAATGCTGCTTATTTGTTCAACCACCATGAACTTATGAAAGCCCTTAAT
>CAYWNN010000054.1:0-5381 GCA_964459685.1 uncultured Coriobacteriaceae bacterium | reverse complement strand
CCCCTGTTGACCACCTCGCTCTCCTCGTTGGCGCTTGCGTGCAGCATGGCCGTGGGGTGGCTGATGACGCGCTGGTAGAGGGTCTTCTTGCCTTCCTGCAGAAGCGGCTCGGCCTGAACGGGCACAGGAAGCGCGCCGAGGAAGAGGACCTGGAGCAGGAAGGCGAACGCAAAGGGGAGCAGCAAGGTGAGCCGGAAGGTGGGCTGAAAGGATGTCAGGAACTTGAGGCGAGACATGGAAAACCTCATGACTGAACGCTTGGTTTTTCGTTTGGTTTTTCGTTTGGCTTTTCGTTTGGCTTTTCGAGTTCAACGCCCAAAGGACGGGGCGTGTCTGTAGTTTGAAAGGTGCCTTGTTTTGCTGGTTGTTGCTGATTGTTTGAGATGACCAAAAAACAGGCTTTTCATGGGTGTAAATCCATAGGTGTACATCATCGATTTGTCTGATACGGACTGGGCTTTTAGGACCATCTCTTTCCGTATGACCAGGTATTCATCCCGTTGGCTATCCGTCAATCGTTGCTACTTGACTGTATATTCGCGCAGGAAGTCAATAAGCTCTTTTGATTTTAAATTTTCTGCCTCATCTATGACTTCAGAATCTATTCCTGCGCCATGCTCAATGGCCAGTGTAACTATTTTCTTGAGTTTTGCAATATTCTCTTTATCTATAGTTCTGCCATTATAATTACGGGATTGTGCCTCAAAAAGAAGTCTAAGATATCTGTATTTGAATTCTCTTTCTATTTTATACTTCCTGTTTGTATTTTCAAAAGCTTCTAATAATCTATCCAATGTATATGGGTTTTCTACATAGGTTGTGACATAATCCATAAAAGATCCAAATGATGGAGAACATCTTGCTGCATCAGGGCTTGGATCCGGGAGAAATGGGTTTGCTCCATGACGAAGCAGCAGCAGTGCTGCTTCATAGTTGTGATCTATTCCCTCACTTTGTGGGTGTGGCAACATATATCCACATGAGACAAGAGGATATTCCACACTTTTTCCCCTGTATCCGACCTGATTCGGGTCGGCCCCTGCATCCAGCAGGACTTTAACTATGTTTATATTGGGCTGCATGACGGCAGCATTTAGAAGGCTTGGTTGATTTGGGTTCAGCTTATGCCCGTTTTCCTGTAAAAATACTATTATCTCTTGGCTTCCACCACTAACTGCATAATAATAGAGTTCATCGTCACTGCATTTCTTTCCAAGCCACTTCCCGTAAAAATACTTGAAGAGGTCATAATGTTTGTATTTTGCTGCGGGAAGTATTGTCTCATATGGGTTATCTGTCGTTCCCTTGCATTGCTCCAGCATACCAACCGCAATGTTGTCGCCTTCCACGGAAGCAACGTACATGGGACTTGCGTTACTGTAATAACCATCATCTTGACTTAGCAACGTAATGTCACGACATGAATCGTTTATAGCCTTTCCCAATACGGTATAATTCTTGTTATAAACAGCATCAGCCAAATCTACACCAAAAGTATGCGAACGCTGTTTGTACTCTTTTTCATATTTGCTGTTAAATGGATATGCTTCTATACTTGAAATAAAAATACTTGTGGAGAGTATGGCTGTTGTACACATTGCAATAAGATACTTGAACATGAACTCCCCCTTGCAGTGGCAATGAGTTACACCTGAGTCTGGTACCAAGCGGACCTGTACGTAGATAAAGACAGAACAAAAGCTGAGTAAACTCTCTATGTTATGGCTTCGATGATATGGCTTCTCGTAAGGCATGTTGCTCTTGGCAGGACCTTGCCGTCGTCTGCTTCGTCGAACAAACTCACCGGGACGATCTGGCAAGTTCCATGTACGCCTCTACGGCACGTTTCCAGGCTTCGCCATATTCCTCGGGTGTCAGCCCAATCCATGTACTGATCCGGATAGATGCCTCTTCCGGGTTGACTGTCCGGCTCTGCAGCTCCAACTGGTCGGCGAGAAGCTTCTGGGCCAGTCTTTTGCCGGCACTGTTCGTCGATGTCTCGTTGCCCCGTTTGAGAACCATTACGTTCATATCCAAGAGGACAGAAAGCGAGAAGACCTGACGAACCTGCTCGAATTTCACCTCTTGAGGACGCATCTTCTCCCAGTGGAAGACGGATAGAAGAGCATTGTAGGACTCCTCTGTGCCGTAGACATCCAGAAATTTCTGGGCTGTGGCCACGTCCCTGAGCCAGCCTTCCTCCGACAGAAAGAGCTGGACGTTTGCACGCATGTCGCTTGTGAAGCTCCTGGCCTGGGCAGGACTTGCCAGGATCAGCACGAAAAGGGACAGGAGGCACGCACCAGCAAGTTTCCGCAGGGTCATCGACAATCCTCCACCGGTCGATATTTGACGCTCATGGGAACGGCAACGCATCTGGCCTCCTCAAAGCCCCGTCTTGAAACTCTGCCGAGCTCTCTCTTCGTTTCCATGGTTCGCCACGACGTTCGAAGGGTTGGCAGAGCACGGGCACATGATCATCCTCTTCCCAAGCGACGACCAGCGCGAGGGCTGGCAACGTTGCGCAAAAATCTCCCATGCACAGGACGCCTTGTGTCAGATGGCAGTGCTCTCTCATCGGATACTTCGCTCCGGCGGAGTCTGCGCATCTGATCTACAAAGACAAAGTCGAGGCCTCGAGCTCCATCACTTCCAGGTTAGTCAGTAAAATATTCTTTCTTTGGAGAAGCAACAGCCAATTCCTCAAGGCTTACTTTGAACAAATAATCTTGATCAAAACCCAAATGTCTAAGAGTACTTGGCTTTAATATTACATAGCTTTTATCTATACATGCGTAATCAAAATCCCATTCATTTATTTCGTCATACGTCATTTCAGACACTTCATCATTGTTTTTATTCTCAAAAGCTCTTAGTTTTAACAATATAATATTTTTTATTAATGTTTTTGCAATTTCAGGATATTCAAACAAGGAATTAAAATTAAGTATTTTATGTTTATTCTTGTCAATAAAAATTGATTTTAATGGGCCTGACACATCTCTATGAAACCCGATATTTCCTGATGTCCATACTGAAATACTTGCAAAATTTTCATTTTCATATTCAACAGTATAGTATGTTGTATCGTGATTTCTTTCTATTTCAGGGAATTTATCGTAATAATCAAATATCCCTTTATCATCCGGGTAAAAGTCGTTCTCTAAACCATCTATAATGACTCGTCCATTTTTAATTTTATTATATAAGTCATCGGATATTAAACCATAAATATACTGGCTAATCCATTTGTCTTTTGATTTGTTTTTAACGATTGAAATATAGTTTGCCATTAATACTGGCCTTGATGCGACAATGGCATAACAATCATCACCATCATTTATATCAACATAAAAATCCTTATCAAGAACAGAGATTTTTTCAATGTTCAAATTAATATATCCTTTGTCATACCTAAATATTTTATAATTAATGTATGCTATTCTATCTTTTATTACTTTTAATGTGGCATCTTTTTCATTTTTCCTATTTGATTTGGCTTTTTCAATCAAATATTCTCTATTCTTTAACCAATTACGTTGTTCATCAAGCTCAATTTTGAATTGTTCTTTTGAACACTTGCTTCTTAATATTTTCCATGATGCATTAAGTTCTTCGTCGAGTTCTCTGTATTCTTTGTATGATGACATATATACATTATGACGTTCTTCAAAATTTTTGAAGTCCGCGGCATGCAAATTGCAAATAGATGAAAAGACAAAAACAAAAGCAAATATCAGATGTTTCACGGCTTAATTCCTGATTAAATGTGTTATACAACTCGGTACAAACTGCTAACTGAAAAATTATTGTCTCTTTCGTCACATATTTACAAATGTCAGCTTGGGCTACAGATGTACAATCTCCTGTGCCTTTAGACTCGCCGTTAGCTCGCCCAACAGCATGTCGATAATATGAGACGATCCGGCAACTACTCCCTGAAATTACGGGATGTTCCTGCGGGGAGGGGGCAGACGCCAGCCCATCTCGCGACCGATTCTTGCAGAAGAGCTACAGTCTGTAGCCCTTTGTGCCACCACCGACTTGACCATCCACTTGTACCACCCACTTGTACCATCCGTTTGTACCACTCGCCCATGTCCACGTCGGGTATCATGTGCGAGGTGTTGCCGTCTGTTGCCCCATGAAGGGATACGGTCAAACGTCTTCATTCGTGACTTGCAAAGCCTGTCACAAATGCAGACGGGCACAAGTGTAGATGTCCCACATGCAAGCCCGCCCGTACCTTAGCGGAAGTCTTCGAGAAGGCGGGCGGCATCGGCATTGCCCGATGCCGCCTGTGTCTCCAGATGGATCTTCAGGGCGGAAAGGGCCTCGTCTGCCTCGGCAATACCGGCGGTTCGTGCCTTTTGATACCAGGTGATGGCAAGTGCCGGATCCGGGTGGATGGTGCCCTTGGGAAGCGTGTTTGCGGGGTCGTAGAACTGGCCAAGCAGGAACATGGCCCTGGGCTCGCCCTTCTGGGCCGCGTCCTCGACAAGCAGGAAGGCGCCATCCGTGGTTGCGTCGTCCGCTCCCGCGGTACGCATGGGAGTGGCAAGCTCGAGGCTTTTGGCCGCATCCGCAGCGCCCTTGAGATGTTCGCGGGCCGTGGCAAGGAAGGGTGTCTGCGCCCTGTCTGCGGAGGCGGCCTTCGCCGCCTTTGCCGGATCTGGCGAGGACGCCCGGGATGTGTCGGAAGCCCCTGAAGCTTGGGGCGCCTGGGACGCTTCAGTCGCTTCGGACGCTTTGGGGGCTATCTCCGCTTCATCGCCCCTGTCGCGCAGGACGAACAGCCAGACCAGGGCAGCCGCGGCGATCAGGGCCAGAGCAAGACCGATCACAAGGCCGGTCTTGCCGCCCTTCTTTTCGTTTGTCCCCATGTCGAGGAGGTCGGAGTCTTGCGCGGACTCCTGATCAGCTACAGGCTCGGACACAGGCTCTTGCGCAGTCTCTTGCGCAGAGTCCTGTTCAGGGTCGGGCAGAGGTTGCTGCTCCTGGCCCCTGTCCGGAGGCATGGTGAGCACGGTTCCCGGCACGTAGCCCGACTGCAGATCGTCCGGAATGTTCATGACCGAGCGATGGTCCCCGTTCAGGGTGAAGGAGTATGTCTCGTAGGGGTCCAGCTGGATGAACATCTCCCGGCTTATGGGAATGTAGAGCGTGTTCCCGTCAAAGCGGCCGTTCACCACGGGAATGCTTTCCACGTTGCCCACCCACTGCAACTCCTTCGAGAGGTGCTTTCCGTGGGAGGATTCCTTGATGGCGTAACAGGGAGTGGTGCCCGGGTCCGGGCAGTTCTCCACGGCAATGTAGATCTGGCCGGATGGGGACTGGTCGTCTTTGAGGATGCGGACGTTCATGGCGATGCTCTTCTGGTG
>CAYWNN010000053.1:0-5402 GCA_964459685.1 uncultured Coriobacteriaceae bacterium | reverse complement strand
TGCTCGGCAATGAGGTCTTTCGCGACAAGATCCGCGAGTGGCTGAAAGTGCTGCGAAAGGCAAACTGCGCAGTCGTCCTGGCTACGCAGTCCCTGTCTGACGCGAAGAAGTCAAATATCATGGACGTCCTTGTGGAGTCGTGTCTGACGAAAATCTACCTCGCGAATCCGTATGCGCAACAAGAGGAGCAACTGGAGCTCTATCGGGACTGCGGCCTCAACTCGCGCCAGATCAGCATCATCGCCAGGGGTACCCAGAAACGGGACTACTACATGGTCAATCCATACGGGCGGCGGCAATTCCAGCTTGCTCTTGGCCGTGCAGAACTGGCCTTTGTCGGCGCTTCAGACAAGGAAAGTCTGGCTCGTATCCGGGCACTTCGCGAAGAATTCGGGCCTGATGACTGGCAAGAAATGTGGCTGCATGAACGCAATGCGGTTTGAGAAAGTAATAAATCTGCAAAAACAACCTCTCTTTTATGGAGTAATGACAATGAAAATGAGTATGATTTTGGGGATAATTGCTATTGTAATAGGAAGTCTAGCATTTTCAGATATAGCTTGTGCAATTGACGTAAGGAAAGAGGTTGAAGAGATAGTAAAACTTGAAAATGCCGGCAACAAGGCAGATGCTAAAAAGAAATTGAATGAGTTAAAGGCTGAAGTTGATAGACTGAACAAAGAAGGAAAAGAAGAAGAGGCGAAAAAATTGTATAATGAAATATGGGCTGAACTTTTCGAGCAAAGCAAAAAGAATAAACAAAAGAAATAAATAATGTCAAAACTGTTTACGCTTAAAAATACAATTATTGTTGTAATTGTTGCTATTTCAATTACTGCTATATGGCTTTTTGTCGCGATTAATTTGCCTGAAAAAGAAGAATATCCAACTTCAAACACTTCTGAAATTTCACTTGCTGACAAGCTTTCATTCAACAAAAATAATGAAATGGTGAATACTAATGATTAAAAATCTTCTCACAATAAAATATGGAATTATTATTGCTGTAGCTATTGCCGCATCAATTACAACATGGATATTTGTTGGTATAAATAAATCAGAGCCAAAAGATGATAAAAATGAAATAGAAAGTAGTATGAAAAATAAAAAAAGTGGAAATTCAAAGCTTCTTAACCTTGAAGGGCTGGATCTTAAGCCAAGAAATGATCCACCGCCGGTGATTAAAGGAGAATAATAATGAGCAAGCCTCTGCCCAAATTCATCTGTGCTGCGTTTCTTTGCTCCATGCTTGCCTTCGCTCCTTCTTCGCATGCTGATACGGTATACTGCACAAATTGCAGCAATACAGCCATCCAGAATTTAGAGCACGCAATAGCAACTTCACAACTTGCTGAATTGAAGACTGCTTATGACCAATATGTTCAGCAAACTGCACACCAATTGACACTTGTTTCGCAGACATTGCAGCAATACCAGAATATGGTACAAAATACTCTTACACTGCCTGCATCCGTTATATCAGAAATTAATGCTGAATTGTCAAAATTGTCTCAAATTACGTCTGCTCTGAATACTCTGCGTAATGATATAGTAGGCATGGGAACTGTTTTTGATAGCCTTTACAAGACACAAGATGAATTGGACAAACTCGCATCTCTGCCCAATGCGTTGTCTTCTGGGAAAAGAGTTACTTATCAAGGATATTGGGATACATGGGCAAATAGAGTTGATGAATCAACAAAAGCAACATTTCAGCTTACAGGCAAGCAACTGAATGATTTGGTAAATTCCGGAGAAACAGAAACATATATCAACAAGCTTCTGACGACTCCTGAAGGTCAGCAACAAGCGCTTATGGCTGGCAATCAGCTTGCCGCTCTGCAAATTCAGGAGTCAAGGCAACTTCGTGAGCTCATTGCCACCAAATTTCAATCAGATATAGCAAGTCAGCAAAAACGGGAAAAAGAAGCACAGTACAGCCAAATGGAGAAAAGAAGGCATTATAACTTTGAAGGACTAAATCTTACTCCAAAAGATGATCCTTCCTTCTAGTCTATTTGGGGAAGACAAGAATGAAAACTCAACATAATATATCGTGTTTTATGCGCAAGCATGATCTATTAGCTGTCACATTTGTCTTATTGACTGCGTTTCTTTGGCTTCTTTTCCCGAACTGTGTACATGCAGCTGAGGCCGATACAGGCATCATTGCCGAAATTGTAAATGAGTTTTATTCCCAGTCTTCCGAAATTGCGACAGTAGTAAAACAATATGCATTGAAGCTCTTCGGACTGGCTGCAACGCTTGAAGTGGCTTTCCTTGGCGTCCGCGCCGCTCTTGGGCAAGCCGAGATTGGAGAGACTCTCAAGAATTTTACCATTTCTGTCATTGCTGCCGGTTTTTTTCTTGCTGTAATCAATAATTATCAAGATTGGTCAAATTCAGTTATAACTGGACTTCAGGCAATAGCAGGCCAAGTAAATACAATAGAAAATTCAAGTGATAATCCTTTCAAAATGGGTTTGGATATTGCTGCAAATTTACTTGCCGCAATAGAAAATCTTTCATGGGACGATATTCCAGCTGCATTTGGATTAATTATTTGTGCATTGGTTGTATTTATCACTTTTTGCTTGATTACAGCTCAAATAATTTTCATTAAATGCGAAGCATATATTGCAATGGCAAGCGCTTGTCTGCTTGTTGGACTGGGGGCAACATCGTTCTTTAGGGATTATGCAATAAATGTTTTGAAATATATCGTTTCAGTTGCGTTCAAATTGATGGTTATGCAATTGGTTATCGGCATTGGCTACACATATATCTCCAAGCTTCCATCACAAAGTTCCGGAAGTACCGCAGATCTCTCCACTGGCCTGACGGCTGTGGGCGTGGCCGTGGTTCTTCTGGCGCTCGTGAGGTCTCTGCCGGATACCGTTGCGGGCATAATCAACGGCTCCCATATCGGGTCGGGTGGCCTTGCCAGCGCTGTCCGCTCGGTTGCCCTGGGCACAATGGCAACGAGCATGGCAATGGCGGCTACTGCCAAGAATATCAACTATGCGCACAAGGCAGCGAGTGGGCAGGGTGCTGATGGCGTCCTCTCGCACGCGGGGCGCATGGCAAGCAACTTGTACAGCTCTTGGCGAGAGTCGGCACATGGAAAAGAGGGGACGTCCATGGGCAATTCACTTCGTCAGCGAATTGCGGCTTCTGAAGCTCCGTCCATCAAGGGCAGTTAACCAGAGGGAGAAGACATGGGTTTCTTCAAGAAAAAGGCAAAAATCGAGGAGACTGTACCTGAAAAGTCTGAAAAGAAGTCAGGTACCACTACGGGCAACAATCCGTATCTGAACGCCCGTCAAGAGTGGCTGGAAAGATATGGCTCATATATCCAGCGCGCGGCGAACTGGAGGGCAATAGCCTTCGTTGCCATGTTCGCAACGATTCTTTCATTGGCTGGCAACGTTATCCAGGCAACGCAAGTGAAGACAATTCCGTACATTGTCGAGGTAGACCGTCTTGGTCGCCCTGCCGTTGGCACTCGTGCGGACAAGGCAAAAGCTCCGCCCTTGCGTCTTGTGCAAGCGGCCATTGCCCAGTGCATCACTGACTGGAGGACAGTAACGGCAGATGTGGAGCTGCAAAAGCAGATGCTAGGTCGTGCCAGCTACTACTTTTCTGGAGCGGCAAAAGGAATATTGAAAGAGTGGTATTCGCACAATTCGCCATATCAGATTGCCAAGTCTGGCAAGCTGATTCATGTTGAAATAAAGTCCCTGCCTCTCCAAATTTCAAACGATACGTACAGAATTGAATGGGTTGAAACGGTCAGGACACATACTGGTGTCACTTTGGAGACAACTTCGTATGAAGCTTCTGTGACTGTGATGATAGTTCCGCCTACTACTGAAGAAGTCCTTTTGCACAATCCCGGCGGTGTGAACATCATAGAAATTTCTGCAAACAAAATATTCGGTGCCTAGAGGTTTATCATGAAGACAAAATCGCTTTTGCTGCTTGCCGCTTGTGCATTGGCTCCATCTCTGGCTTTCGCGGTTCCGCTTGGCGAGTCCGCGATCCCTGAAGGGGCAACGCCCGTTTCCACTCAACCGGGATATCCTCCGGCCTCCGCGCTGCCGGAAAGGCCCGCTCCTGCTTCCGACAAACCCGCCGGGCAGTATGGCAAGGACTATCTCTATCAGGACACGATTCCCCTGACCCAAGGCGAGATGAAGGCATTGCAGCTGTCGAGGGCATGGACTGGGCGCGGCCCGGCTCCGGTGCTCTCGTTCTCCGGCAAGCTCATCTACGTCCACGGGGCAAGCCTGCCGACAATCATCGCTTCGCCCATGCAGGTATGTGATGTCGAATTGCAGCGGGGCGAAAAAGTCCGCGAAATCGTGGTGGGCGATTCGGCGCGGTGGATGGTGGAATCCGGTTCAATGGGCTCTGGAAGTGATGAAACAGTCCATCTTTTCATCAAGCCCATTGATGCGGGTCTCGAAACAACTGCCGTCGTTACCACGGATCGGCGCGTCTACCACTTGCGGCTGATCTCTCAACGCTCCGGCCACACTCCTT
Organism: uncultured Coriobacteriaceae bacterium; assembly: GCA_964459685.1. Lineage (GTDB taxonomy): Bacteria > Actinomycetota > Coriobacteriia > Coriobacteriales > Atopobiaceae > CADBMC01. Next base: position 857 of record CAYWNN010000053.1, on the reverse strand, counting down.
ACGTGGGTTTCACGTATGCCGATCAGTTGAAAGTCCAGGCTGCGGAAAAGCGGGCTGCGGAAGTCCGCGCCGCGACTTGGGACTCTGCGCACGTCGTGGGCGGGATAGCTGACCTGTCGCAATTGCACTTCGGCTATTCGGTGAAGGGCAATGCCTCGTGGAAGCCTGAACGTGTCTATGATGACGGCAAACAGACCTTTATCCAGTTCCCGAAAAAGAAGTCCGGCGAAATGCCCATTCTCCTTGTTCGCAAGGGCAAGGAGAACATTATGGTCAATTACCGCATCAAGGACAAGGCCATGATTGCTGATGGCGTCTTCGACAAGATCTCTCTCGTGTTGGGCGTGGGCAGTTCCAAGGAAGAGATCATCATCTCACGGGAGGGCTAGGCAATGTACAGGCATTTTCTTCTCGCCCTTGTCCTGGCGCTCCTTGTTGGCTGCTCCGCTCGCGGCGCTGGTGGCTCCTTTGTCGGCGATCTGCCTCAAGGCGGCGCGGTTGGTGCCATTGCGCAAGATGCGTCCGCCTATCTGGCCGATGAATTTCCGCCCGGCATGACGACTCTTTGTCTTTTGACTCCAAAAGGGAGCCAGGATTTCACCTCCTTTTTCGAGGACTCTTTGCGCCGCAAGGGCTTTGTCCTGACGCAAGAAAGGAGTTCTGATGCCCTTGTCGTGGCATATGTCCTCGACAAGCTCGATGATGAGGCCTGGTACCTCCAGATCAAGATAGACGGAAACAAGGCCGTTTCTCGCGTGTACGGGGCTGATGGCAAGCCCGTGGCTGGCCGTTCGTCCACGGCCCTTGAAAAGGGCGTTCTGGCACGTGCCTCTGACAAGGCTTCCGAGACTGCCGAC
>CAYWNN010000052.1:1874-5416 GCA_964459685.1 uncultured Coriobacteriaceae bacterium | reverse complement strand
CCTCGACCGTGGTGGTGCCGGTGTAGGTGTTCGTGCCGGAAAGCGTGAGCGTGCCCGTGCCGGTCTTTGTGATGTTGAGGGTCGTCGTGTCGGCGCCGTTTGCGATATCGCCTGCAAGCGTGACGTCATTGCTGCCCACATCAAGCGTGGTTGTGACACCCGCGCCACCATCAGTGAAGGTGCCAGCAGTGCTCACGCCCAAGGAGTAGTTGCCGCTCTCTGCAAACGCAATCGTCGCGAAGTTATATGCCGTTGCCGTTCCGGAGAATGTCGCTCTCGAGGAGATGTTCAACGTGTTGTCGCTGATGACCTCCTCGTAACTCGTTTCACTCTCGGAATAGCCGCCGTAGAGTTTGACGTTGCCTGTGAACGAGCCGCCAGAGATGGTGACCGTGTTGTTGGTCGCGGTGACGGTGGCGGTGCCGGTGCCATAGCGGGTGGTGGCGGTGGCGGAACCGCCGTAGATAGTGACGTCAGCGCTGAACGTGCCGCCGGAGATGGTGACCGTGTTGTTGGAAGCGGCGGCGGTGGCGGTGGTGAATGAACCGAGGATCTCGGTGGCGGTGGCGGTGGCGGAACCGCCGTAGATTGTGACGTCAGCGCTGAACGTGCCGCCGGAGATGGTGACCGTGTTGTCGGTGGCGATGGCGATGGCGGTGACTCTATACAAAGAAGAGGTGGCGATGGCGGTGGCGGAACCGCCGTAGATAGTGACGTCAGCGCTGAACGTGCCGCCGGAGATGGTGACCGTGTTGTCGGTGGCGGTGGCGATGGCGGTGGCGCTATACAAAGAAGAGGTGGCGTAGGCGTAGGAGTAGGCGCCGCTGATCCTGATGGAGTCTTCAGCGCTGAACGAGCCGCCTGAGATGGTGACCGTGTTGTAGTTGGCGGTGGCGTAGGAGGAGACGGCGCTGTTGGAGGAGGCGGTGACGTAACCGCCGATAATGTCTTTACTTTTTATTGTGCCAGCAATGATTGTGACGGTGTTGCTTGTAACATCGCTTCCTTTTTCGCTCCAGCCACCGTAGATGCTGCCAGATGATGAATGCTCAGGATTTGTATCATTGATGATGACTTCGTTGTCTTTGACTTCATCACTACTTGAATATCCGCCGACAATAACACCGTTCTCAATTGCATAAAGATTATCTATATATACAGTTGCGCCAGAAGCTGACGGGGTATCAGACTCCGAGCTCTCTGTGCCGTAATAACCTGTAGTGTAACTCCCATCATCAAAAATTTTGCCACCTTCGTTCGCATGAGCTCCAGTCGCGCCACATACGACAAGAAACAATGCCAGCGCGATGGCCGCGGCCGTTTTCCTGTTCCCCTTCCTGCGGCCCGTGCCCGACAAATGACTTGCGCCCTCAAACCACGAATTAACGTCCCGAGAGTCAGCACTCCATAATATGTAAGGGAGGTGTTTGGTACAAGTACTTGTGATTATTCGCAAAATCTCCTCCAATACAAATTTGACGCCCTTTGTTCACAGGCAAGTTCAATTGGGGTGAACGACAAATAAGAGACGTTGTTCAGGCGGACCATCCGTGGAAAGAAACCGTGTGCCTTGAGGGGCGAGCTGTTCCCGGAGATCACGGCAACAACATACAGTCAGGACACAGTGAAAATGTCAAGTGCGGCACGCGACGCGGATCCCGTGCTCCTGTTGACGGGTTGCACGGATTGCAACGTTGCCGCGCATGAAACGACGTCAATTTCTATTGACCCGCTGGCTCGACATGTGCCGCATGGCATGTGAGGTCAGCGAAGCCAACGAGACCAACGAGACCAACGAGCCCAACGAGACCAACGACCGGCTGCACAATTGGTCCAGACTCGGGCCACCCCCTGAACGGAGACCATGGGGTGGCTCGTCATCCGCAGCCCCTGGCACCCCCTTGTCGACAGGGTCATAATGGGCTATTGAAGACGGGACGACTTCCCGGGCCCAAGTGCTCCCTCCTTGGAGGACGCACTTGGGCCCGGTCTCATGAAAAGCGTGTTTCCTTGAGAAAATCCTTGGTTCACCCTCCACGAACAAGCCCGGATCACGCCCAAGGGGGCACATACATGGAAACCTCCTTCTCCCGGGACAACGGCAAGGCCGGGGCGGCATCGAACTCGGATACGGCCATCGAGCTCATGGTCCTGGAGGAGCTTGGGCGCTGTCCTGCGCGGCCCCTGACGCTGGCACGGCTCGTGGCAGGCAAAACCGGGATTCCCGAGTGCCGGGCGCTCGGGGCAATCCGCTCCCTGCTTGTGTGCGGAAGGATACACGAACGCAAGGGGCGGCTCGAAATCGACCCACGCAAGTCGTTCGGCAAAGGGACCTCCATACAAGGGGCTTGCGCGCAAGGGACACGGCGCCACGACTGGAACTTTTTCCGCAGGCTTCTCGTCTACTACATGGCCTGCCTGCGCGCGGACACCGGCGTGGACTGTTTTGCCTGGCAGGAAAGCCTGAGCGAGGATTTCTCCTATGTTGGCCGCGAGGGGTCGTGGTACCCGAACAATGCGCCGAACACACCGGACGATTCCTGGTCCCTCTTCCTGGACCGAAGCGGGTGCATCGAGAACATGGAGAGCCTCTGGAGCTCGGGGCGTGACGACCTTGTGCTGGGCTATCCCGTCCACCTGACCAGGGAAACGGATCCGCGGGGAAGACCCGCAATTTGCGTGACGCCCATCTTTCTCCACCCGCTCGGCCTTCGCATTGAGGAGAACGGCGCCACTCTTTCTCTGCTCTCCCGAAGCCCCCTGCTGAACAGGCGGTGGCTTGGCAGGCACCTCGCAAACCCCGGCCTCAGAAAGCGCTTTCTCGACTCCACGGGCTTTCGCTCGCCTTTCGAGGAACCCGTGAACGATCCAGATCCAGCTCCAGATCCAATGGTTGAACGTCTGGACGGGAACAGGCGGACGACGGGCCAGAACTTTGCGACCCTCGCCAAAGCCCTCGAAGGCCTTCTGCGCTCCCTTGTCCGCGAACCCCTGGATCCCGCAAGGCCAAACCACGAGCCCGTGGCGTCTCCCTTCGTGCCCGGCATCTACAACAAGGCCGTTCTTCTTCCCGGACGCGGCGCAAGCTACACCGCCGGCCTTGTCCGCGAGCTCGAGGAGGTGGCCAAAGCCACGGACGAGGACCTTGAGAAGACCGCCCTGAAATATCTCTTCCTCGACGAAGCATCGGGGGAAGTGTCCGGGCAAACGCCCATGGACGAGGGGCTGGTCGCGGACACCGCCCCCTTGAGCCCGGAGCAGCGCAGGGCCGTTGCCTCGCTTCTTTCCATGCCGCTCACGGTCATTCAGGGGCCTCCGGGCACGGGCAAGAGCCAGGTGGCCTCCTGCGCCTGCCTGAACGCCCGCCTGCGCGGGCAGTCGGTCCTTGTCACGAGCCACAACCACAAGGCCGTGGATGCCGTGTTCTCCCGCCTGGCCCATGGGGACGCCCCCCTTGCCGTGCGCGCCAACAAGAAGGAAGACCCCACCTTCCACCACGATTTTTGCGACGACATCGCGGACATGCTTTCGGAGAGGCGCAA
>CAYWNN010000052.1:0-1774 GCA_964459685.1 uncultured Coriobacteriaceae bacterium | reverse complement strand
GATCAGGACCTCCTTGAAACGCTCGACTCCCGCCTTGCCCGTGCGGCCTCCCTTGCCGAGGCAGCCTTCGAGCGCGAGGAGATCAGGCGCCAGCTTGCGCGCGACGACACGAGTCTCGAGGTCCTTGTGGATCGTCTGGAGCTTCTTGGCAAACGCGTGAAGGACCTTGCACGCCCCCTGCTTGATCTCGACAGGGAGCGCCGCAGAGGGCTTTTCGCGGACAGGGGAGACATGGACGACATGCGCCGCAGGCTGTTTGGACGCGACGCAAAGCATCGTGTGGACACGGGCCGCAACGTCGCGCCTCTTGCCCCGCACGTTCTTTTCCACTCGCCCATCTGGGCCGTCACCTCGCTCTCCGTGGGCAGTGCCATCCCACTCGTGCCAGGGCTTTTCGATCTGGTTCTCATCGACGAGGCAAGCCAGTCCAATGCTCCCTCCATGATCCCCCTGCTTTTCCGCGCAAAGAGGGCCGGCATCGTGGGCGATCCGAAGCAGCTCTCGTACATCACCCAGCTCGAGCACGAGGACGACGCGCGCATCGCACGCCGTCTCGGGTTCGGGCTCGAGCAGGATTCACGACTGTCCTACGCGCAAAACTCGGCCTACTCCCTGGCCTTCTCGGCACGGGCGGCCCATCCCTTCCTGCTGGACGAGACCTGGCGAAGCGCTGAGTCAATAGCCCGCTACTCAAGCGATCTTTTCTACGACGGGCGACTGCGCGTGGCCACGCGGGAGGACACCCTCCTCTGCCCAAAGGGCATGACGCCCGGCATCCGCTGGCGGGTGGTGGAGGGCGAAATCAGGCGCGAGGAAAACCGCGGCACCTTCTGCGAGGCGGAAGTTGCCGAGACCGTGAAGGCCGTTCTCGAGCTTCTTGACCAAAACTACCCCGGCACCATTGGCGTCGTGACACCCTTTCGCGAACAGGCCGACCGCATCGAGGCCGGCCTTCGCAGGCACCTCTCCGTGGACTCGAGGGAATGGATCCGGGCCAATCTCTTCGTCAACACGGCCCACGGCTTCCAGGGCGCCGAGCGCGACATCATGATTTTCAGCCTGTGCGCGGGTCCAGGGATCTCCAGGGGAGCCCTGAACTTTCTGGCCTTCCACCCCAATCTCTTCAACGTGGCGGTGAGCCGGGCAAGAGCCGTGCTGCTCGTTGTCGGCAATCGCGACTGGGCTTTTCGTTCGCGCATTCCCCATGTGGAAGCGCTGGCAGCGGAAGAGGGGCTTCGGGAAAAATCGGCCCCCAAGAGCCCCTGGTTTCCGCACGAATCCCCGTATGAGGAGCGTTTGTACAAGGCCCTTCTCGCCCACGGCATCACAACCCTTCCCCAGTACCGGGTACGCGCACGACGCCTTGATCTGGCCCTCGTGGACGAAGAACATCCCTTCCTCAAGATGGACATCGAGGTCGACGGCGACTGCCATTTCACGCCTGAGGGCAGAGCCAGGGCCGACGACCACTGGCGTGACCTCACCCTCAGGGAACTTGGCTGGACGACCCTGCGCTTCTGGACCTTCGAGCTTGCCAACGACATGGAAGGCTGTGTACGCCGCGTGGAAAAGACGCGCGACGAACTCATGCAGGCCTGGTCCCTCAAGAGCCAGGCCAAGGCCTGAAATTAGGCCAACTTGGCCCCAATGCCCCCTGGCGCACCCGATTGTCACCAGATGTCCCAAGCTTCCCAGGCTTCTCTCCCTGGCTCGGACTCCCATTGGCGCACAAGACAAACGCGCAAGACTTCCGGCACCCGCAAAAAGAGGCCGA
>CAYWNN010000051.1:0-5528 GCA_964459685.1 uncultured Coriobacteriaceae bacterium | reverse complement strand
ATTAATGCTGTTATTGGCCTGCCTGTTTATGGGGGTAGGCTTAGTAACTGCCCAAAATCAGACAGTCACAGGTGTTGTGATTTTTGAAGATGACGGGCAGCCAGTTGTTGGAGCGTCAGTGAGGGTTGAAGGCACTCAACTCGGCACGATGACGGATGTGGACGGTAAATTCCGGATTCCGAATGTTCCCGGTTCCGCAAAGCACTTGATTATTAGTTTTATAGGCATGTTGGAACAGAAAGTTGCCATCAAGCCTAATGTGACGGTAGTCATGAAATCCGACACGAAAGTTCTGGACGAAGTGATGGTTGTGGCCTACGGTACGGCCAAAAAGAGTGCATTCACGGGGTCGGCTACCGTGCTCGACAGCGAAAAGCTGGAGCAATCGCAGGTGACCAGCATAACCAATGCCTTGGCCGGTGCAGCACCGGGTGTGACCCTGACGTCCAACAATGGTGCTCCGGGGGCCACTGCAACTATCAGAATCCGTGGTTTCAGTTCTCTCAATGCCGAAAACGACCCGCTGATCATCATCGACGGTGCTCCCTACAGCGGTGACCTGACCAACCTGAACCCTAACGACGTAGAATCCATGACAGTATTGAAGGATGCTGCTTCCAATGCCTTGTATGGTGCGCGCGGTGCCAACGGTGTCGTTATCATCACTACCAAACAGGCCAAAAAGGGTGGCGATGCCGTAGTGACTTTCGATGCCAAGTGGGGTGGTAATAGCCGCGCCTTGCAACAGTATGACGTAATCTCCGACCCGGGCGAGTATTACGAAATGCACTACAGGGCATTGAAAAACTACTACATGAACGTGCAGGGCATGAGCGAGTACGCAGCCTGGCAGCAGGCCAATGCCAACATCACCGGTCCTGTGGGTAACGGCGGATTGGGATACAACGTCTATACGGTGCCCACCGGACAGTATCTGATAGGCCAGAACGGCAAGCTCAATCCCAATGCCACGTTGGGTAATGTCGTGTCTTACAACGGCGAAGATTACCTGTTGCTGCCCGACAACTGGCTTGACATAGGCACGCGCACCGGTATGCGGCAGGAATACAATTTCTCCGTCAGCGCAGCTTCCGACAGGTCTTCTTTCTATGCTTCGTTGGGATATCTGAACAATGAAGGTATCACGGAGAATTCGGATTACGAACGTTTGTCTGCACGCTTGAGGGCCGATTATCAGGCTAAAGAGTGGCTGAAAGTAGCCGGTAATATGTCGTACACCCGCTTTGAGGGCAACTCCTTGTCCAACAACGGTTCGAGCGGCAGCACCGCCAATATCTGGGCATTGGCCACGCAGCTGGCTCCCATTTATCCGGCTTACATCCGCAATGCCGACGGAAGCATCAAGATTGACAGCAACGGCCTGGAGATGATGGACTACGGCGACGGTACCAACGCTGGCATGAACCGTACGTTCATAAGCGATTCCAACCCCATAATGGACAACAAGCTGAACACGAACAACTATGAAGGCAATGCCCTTACAGCCAACGGTGCTGTAGACATTACCCCGCTGCCCGGTCTGAAGGTGACTTTTAACGGGACTGTCAACCTCGATGAAACCCGCTTCACGTATGTGTACAATCCTTATTACGGCCAGTTCGATTCAACGGGCGGTACCGTCTCCAAGTATCATACACGTACTTACGACTACGACCTGCAGCAACTGATCTCTTACAGCCATTCGTTCGGCAGTAACAATTTTGATATTCTGCTGGGGCATGACTACTACGACAACCGCTACTACTATTTGGGCGCAAGCCGTTCGAACATGTTCTCGCAGGACAACAAGGAACTGAGCGGTGCGGTGGTAGACGGACAGAGTGCCGAATCTTATAAAGAACGTTATAACAACGAAGGTTACTTCGCCCGCCTGCAATATGACTACGACGGACGCATCTTCGGTTCGGGCTCCATCCGCCGCGACGCATCCTCGCACTTTGCCCCCGACCACCGCTGGGGTACTTTCTGGTCGTTGGGCGCAGCATGGCTCATCAGCAAGGAAAGCTGGTTTGATGCTCCTTGGGTGCAGGAACTGAAGGTGAAGGCTTCCATCGGTTCGCAAGGTAACGACAACATCGACGATTACCTTTATACCGACGTGTTCAACATCACAAACTCTGGAGGCAGCATCGGAACTTCGTTCAATTCGAAAGGTACGGAAGATATCACTTGGGAAACCAACACCAACTTCAACATCGGTGCCGAATTCCAGTTGTGGAACCGCATAACGGGCAGCGTCGAGTACTATTATCGCAAAACCACGGACATGTTGTTCGATTTCTCTGTGGCCCCGTCATTGGGTTACAGCAGTTACTACGACAACGTGGGTGACATGACCAACCAGGGAGTGGAAATAAACTTGGGAGTAAACCTCTTCAACACACGCCACTTTACGTGGGATGTTAACCTGAACCTCTCCACCATCAAGAACCGCATCACTATGCTCGATGCAGACAAGAAGGTCAATACCTATTATGACTTGGACGGAAATGCTTACCAAGGTTACACAGACGAAAACTTCTTCATCGCCGAAGGCCTTTCGATATACACCTGGAGGATGAAGGAATACGCCGGCGTGAACGAAAACGGAGAGGCCATGTGGTACATGAATGAACTGGATGACAACGGAAACGTTACCGGGATTACTACCACGACGGACTACTCTTCTGCCGACTATTACGTGACCAACGAGAGCACCGTTCCCAAGGTCTATGGCGGCTTCGGCACTACGTTGCAGGCCTACGGGGTGGATTTCAGCATCAACTTCACGTACCAGATTGGCGGCAAACAATATGACTACACTTATTCGCAGTTCATGTCATCGCCCACAGGTTCGACTACTGGTTATAATTATCACAAAGACCTGTATAACTCGTGGTCGGTGGATAACACCGATACAGACATCCCGCGTTTCCAGTTCGGTGATACGTACAATACCAGTACGTATTCGTCCACCCGCTTCCTGACCAATGCCAGCTACCTGAACATACAGAACATCAATCTGGGTTACACGCTTCCTTCGAAGTGGACACGGAAACTTGCCATCAGTTCGCTGCGCCTCTATGTGACAGCCGAAAACGTCTACTACTGGTCCAAGCGCAAGGGCTTCGACCCGCGTCAGTCGTACTCTTCGATTACAAATGCCACTTATTACTCGCCGATGCGCACTATCTCCGGCGGTGTAACATTCAAGTTCTAAACCTAAAACAAAGAAAGCATATTATGAAAAGAAAAATATTCAAACTGTTGTCAGTCTTTACGGGGTCGGCTCTGCTGCTGGCCGGCTGTATCGAGGAAACCTTCCCCGAAGGAGGTACGGCTACATCCGAACAGGTCGGGGCATCGGCTGCTGCGCTCGAAGCCGCAGTCAACGGAATACCTTCGCAAATGGTGCAGGGATATCTGATATACGGCGACCAAGTACATGAAACGGATATCGCATACCCGTCATACATGCTTTCGCAAAGCGAAATGCTGGGCGACCTGACAGTGATAGAGCAGGGGTACGACTGGTGGAACCCGTACAACACGTGCCTGGGCATGAGTCAAACGAGCTATTACTCATACATCTCCTGGTTTACACTCTACCAGTTCATCAAGTCGGACAATGACGTGATTGCCGCCGTAGACATCAGCGACGAAAGCCTGACTGATGAAATGCGCGGTCTGGCCGGCATCGCTTACGCATGCCGTGCTTTCAACTACTACATGCTGATGGTGCTCTTCGAGCCGGTAGACAACATTTATACCGATTGCAGCAGCGTGCTGGGGCTCACCGTGCCTATCGTAACCGAAGAGACGACGGGCGAAATCGCAAAGAGCAATCCGCGTGCCACGCACGACGAGATGGTTGAGTTCATCCTCTCTGACCTTGACACAGCAGAAGAACTGCTGGCCAACTACACGCCCAGCAGCAGGAATTTCCCGGACATTGCGGTTGTGTATGGCCTGAAAGCCAAAGTCTATCTATGGGACGAAGACTATGCCAACGCTGCCGAATATGCCCGCATGGCCATCAATGCTTCGGGCACGCCGATGACGGAATCAGAGTGGCTCAACAGTACAACAGCCTTCAACACGGCTACCTCGGGATGGATGTGGTATGTGACCCCGACGGCCGACAACATGGGTAACCTGGCAAACTACATCGGCCACATAGCCGGAGAGGCAGACTGGGGATACTCCTCGCTGTCGCAGCCCCTTATCCTGAGCTCGCTCTACGATGAGATAGCCTATACCGACTTCCGCAAGTTCGCATTCCTCGACCCCGACAGGAGCACGTACAACTACGAGTCGGTGCGCGGAGATGACTGGCTGGCCGAGATGCCTGACTATTTCTCGCTGAAGTTCCGCTGCAAGTCGGGCGACTACCAGACATATACCGTAGGCGCTGCGGCCGACATCCCCGTGATGCGTGTGGAGGAGATGTATCTCATCGAGGCCGAAGCCGTAGGGGCAAGCCAGGGCGTGGCATCGGGAGTGGCACTGCTGAACTCGTTCATGCAGAATTACCGCCAGCCGGACTACAACTATACGGCTTCTGACCTGCGCTCATTCCAGCTGGAGGTGCTGAAGCAGATGCGCATAGAGTTCTGGGGCGAAGGAAACGCATTCCCCACCGCCAAACGCCTGAAGCCCGACGTGATTCAGAATTATGAAGGCACCAACGTTCCTTCCGACAACTACAAAATCAATTGCGAAGGCATCAAGCCTAACTGGAACATGGTAATACCCAACTCCGAAATCGAAGCGAACACCGCATTGCAGAACAATAACAACCCGGATCCGTCGAGTGCCATACCCAGCCGTCCGACCCCGATAGGTGAGTTCGCTCCGGGCAATTATTAATCAAACAATATAATATATTATGAAAAAGATGAAATATATATTTGCCATGCTGCTCGCGCTGGCAGTTTCCACATCGTTTCAGGCTTGTGGGGACGATGACTATGAATATACGGCGGCGGAAGTGCCCGACAATGCACAGGTGTATTTCCCTTCGACCAACAGCTCGTCCATTGAACTGACCACAGACGAAAGTTCGTTCGGAGTCAGCGTGATGCGCATCAAGACAGACGAGGCACTGACTGTTGAGATTACTGCCACCTGCGAAAGCAGTAACTATACCATTCCGTCGTCCGTGACCTTTGGTGAGGGTGAAGATACAGCCACGCTCACCATCAGCTATGATGCGGATGCCATGGAATACGATGACTACGTGGAAATCACGCTCACCATTGCCGACGAGTCTCTCACAACTCCCTATGGCTTGTCTGAATATACGTTCACTGTCGGCATCCCTTCACCGTGGGTCGAAATAGCCACCGGCGACTATACCTATACCTTGTTCTTTGGCGATGTGGACGATCCTTATGTTGACGAAGACCTGACCTTGTGTCAAAACGAAAGCGACCCGACCCGTTATAAGATTGAGCATTGGGGGTATGACGTGGACTTTACCTTCACCTACGATGAAGAAACTGGAGAAGTCGTAGTTGATGACCAGG
>CAYWNN010000050.1:0-5550 GCA_964459685.1 uncultured Coriobacteriaceae bacterium | reverse complement strand
AGCAGTCCAACCTTGAGGCAATGTTTGGACATGATGTTAAGGTCATCGATCGCTGTGCCCTTATTCTTGACATCTTTGCTGCTCATGCAACATCACATGAGGGTCGCGTTCAAGTCCAGCTGGCACAGCTCAACTATCTTTTGCCGCGCCTGCGCGGTATGTGGGCACACCTAGTAAATGAGCAAACACGTGGTGGTATTGGATCGCGATTTGGCCAAGGAGAAAGCCAGCTCGAGGTTGACAGAAGACTCGTACGCAAGCGCATTGCCCGGCTTTCCAAAGAGCTTAAACAACTCGAAGGGCGTCGAGCGCTTCAGCGCAAGGCTCGATGGGATGCTTCAATCTTTAGAGTTGCTCTTGTTGGATATACCAATGCAGGTAAATCGACGCTTTTGAACCACCTTACCGACTCAGATGTATACGTGCGCGATGAATTGTTCGCAACGCTTGATCCAACAACACGCGCCTTGAGCCTCGAGCATGGCATGCGTATTACCCTTACGGATACCGTTGGCTTTATACAGAAGCTTCCTACCCTTGTTGTTGAGTCCTTTAAATCTACTCTTGCCGAAGCCTCTAACGCCGACTTGTTGTTGAAGGTGGTTGACGTATCAGATGTAAACGCTCAACTTGAGCTTGATGCTGTGCAAGATGTGTTAGCAGAAATTGGAGCGGCAGAGATTCCATCAATGGTGGTGTTCAATAAATGCGATCTTGTCGATGCAGAACGCATCGCATCGCTGCGCGATCGCCATCCAGATGCGGTCTTTATATCAGCACTCACGGGCTTTGGTATTGAAAGCCTTCTACACAGCATCGTGAGCTGCGCCATAGAAGCTAACGAGCTTATCAGCATGCTCATTCCCTATAACAAGGGAAAGCTTTTGAAGCAGCTTCATGAGAGCTGCCATATCATACGCGAACACTATAGAGATGACGGAATTTTTATCACCGCTCGCGTACCTCAACATCTTGCTGAGCTGGTGCGTAGCTACGAGGTTGATGATACGGACACATAATCCTTGAGTTTAGAGAAGGCTTATCAGCACGAGCAATATTGGCTGGTGTACAAGGTATATGAGAAGGGCATGACGCCCTATGAGGTCCAAGGCTGCAATGTGTAGCCTATAGAAGAATTTTGGCCAAGATGTCTCTTTAAAGTGATTTCCCAGGGCGCTTCCTGCTACATAAATACAAAGATAGGGAAGAAGTGGGTAGTAGTCGCCCGACGAGAAATTTGGTCCAGGAAGCCCAAGCCAGCTTAGTGCACCTGATTGATAGAGCGCCTCGGGCAGCTTCAGTGAGATGGCTCCCATGCCGATATATCCGCTTTGTATGTCTCGAAGACAAATAAAAAGAAAAATGCATAGCGCAAAGGCTATCCAGCCTTTTATGGATATATGGCATGCCTCAAGCGCGCCATACACCAAGGTGCATGCTGCCATACAGAAAATAATTCCATAGCTAATGGGAGTCGTAATACTGGTAAGGGAAGTTACCAGATAAATTGCCAGTGCAACTGCTGCATATTTGATGCCTCGTTTTACATTATTGCGGGATCGTGAGCACATAAGCCCCGCTATAAACAAAAATAGGTAGGCGACGGTGTTGCGCCAAACAAGTACGAACAAACCATCAAACCACGAAAGCGTACAGCCCTTGTAATACACGAGGTCGAAGCATGCGTGATACACAACCATGGCAAGTACCAGCACACCTCGAAGAGAGTCTATGAAATATAGGCGTTTTTTGTTCATATTTGATGCCCTAGATATGGTGATTGGGTCATGAGGTGCTCACTAATTTAAAGTTTGCTAGGATTTACGCAATGTTTGTATTGGAGGTTTACGTCATGACGAAAAGTACTCTCAAAACGTTTTCCATGCGCATGACAGCCATACTCGTTGCCCTCGTACTTGCTTGTACCACAGTATTACCTGGCTACGCATTTGCCGCGTCCTCTGATAGTTTACAAGCAGAGCTCGAAGAGGTACAAGCTGAACTTCAATCTTTGTATTCCGAGGCAGAGCAAACAGCCTATGAGTTGTATCAGGCTCAGGCAGATCTTGAAGAAATTCAAGCGTCTATTGCTCAGGTTGAAGAAGAGATTGAACAAACAGAAGCTGAGCTGGCTGAAGCTCAAGATAATCTTGCAGAAATTATTTCCAATAACTACAAGGATGGTTCTGCCAGCTTGCTGTCAGTTATCCTCAATGCTGCGAGCATCGAGGATTTAATTTCTCGGATTTACTATGCAAACAAAATTTCTAGCGCTCAAAAAGATGCTGTTGCGGAAGTACAGGAGCTTCAGACTCAGCTGACCGAACAACAAAGTGAGCTTGAGGAGCAAGAGGCAGAACAGCTTGAACTTGTTGAGGAGCTGAGCGCTCGCCAAGATGCAGCAGATGCCGCTGCAGCTGAGGCACAAGCCTACTACGATGAGCTTGATGCAGAGCTTCAAGAAGCTATTGCTGCTGAAGAGGCTGCTGCTTCTGCTGCGGCTCTCGAGGCTGCTGCAGCGTATCAGGGAACAATTAGCAGCGCCTCAAGCTCAAGCAGCTCTTCGAGTTCGAGCAGCTCATCTGCTGTTACCAGCAGCGTAGCTACTATGGTGGCGCGTGCTTATAGCGTTATTGGCTCTGCGTATCGCACTTCGGGCTATGTTTGGACGGGCGATGTAAGCACTTCATCGTTTACCTGCTCGGGCTTGATTGACTACGCCTTGGGACTTTCGTCAAATTCCAGCTGGCCAGAATCCCTGTACTCACGGGTTAGGTCTGCTGGGAATATGAAGTATTCCGTCTCTGAGCTGAACTACGGCGACCTCGTATTCTTCGTCTCTGGTGGACGCTCTCCCGGACACGTAGGAATTTATATTGGCGACGGTATGATGATCGACTCCTGCCCAGGCACCGGCGTTCAAATACGCAGCGTGTCTTCTATGGTCTTCATGGGTGGTGGCTCGTATTTCTAAGCCCTGAGCAGTAGCTTTTGCTTCTAGCCAAGCCATGGGCTTTAAACAAGTATTTGCCTCATGCCAAGCTTTTGAGGTAGCTATACGAGCTTTTTAAGCTTGGATGCCATGGTCCAGAACTTATGCGCGAGTGAATCCGGCTTATAGTCGTAAGGGTGGTGTGCTCGGTGCGCACGAAACTCTTGTAATATGAGCTGCTTGTCGTCCTTGGTAAGACGCTTGCACCTATAAATTGCAGGCAGAGGCAGCACGGTATATACAAAGGGTGCGAATGCCTCTGTGTAGCCCATGTCTTTATTCATGACGCAGGACTCTACAACAGGGAGAATACAGTCCATGCCACCGAGCGTCATGTAGTAGGTATTCCGCCCTGCACGCGCGTTTACCTCGAAGAAGCGATAACTTCCATCGCGCTCGTCGTACTTGATGTCGAAATTGGCATAGCCGGTGTATCCCACGTGCTTACAGAAGCGTATGCCCGCAGAAATTATTTCCTCTACGCGCTCAGAAAGGATGCAATCGGGGTTGCCAATAAAGAGGGGATTGCGATCCTGAATCATGACACGCCCGCCCGATACTGCCTTGGTTTCGCCATCAACGCAGAAGAGCGTTAAGGAGCGCATGGCATCATCTGGTCCCGGTATAAAGTCCTGGATAAGCACATCATCGTTATAGGGAGAATTACGAAGGAGCTCTACGATACGTATGAGCTGCTCATATGAGGCAACTTCGTATACTTTTTCCTTGCCCGCAAATTCGAGCATGTCGTAGTTGGAAGAGATTGCCGGCTTTACTACCACCGGGAAGGTGAAGCCAGCGAGCTCTGGTAAGGGAGCCTGTACATCACAGCTTATGGACTGGGTTTGCGGATAGGGGATATCGAGCTCTTCACACAAATCGTAGAAGGAAGCCTTATTGGTAACACGCTGCATAATGTCATAGCTGCAGTACGGTACACAGAAATACTTGCGCAGCTCATCCAAGTGAGAGGAGATGAGCTGGGCATGCCAGTCGGCATTTCCAAACAATATTCCCAGCTTGCCCTGTGAGCTGAGCTCGCGCCCAAGTGAGCACAGATAGTCAAAGAGCCGCTCGGTATCTGTGTAGTTAGGCACTATGCGATAGTCGCAAAACTTGCTTGAAGACACCGCCTTAACGTCAACATTAGAGATAACGATGGAATGGATGCCATAGTTGGCATGGAAGCTACGAACACAGGTATAGCCAAAAATACCCGCCCCTAACACAACCGGGACGAGGCATTGGCGCACTTCTTCTTCATCCTTAAGTATGCGTGGTGAAATCTGTGACATGAACATTCCTTAGGAGCTCAGCGTTGCAAGGACAATTGATGCTACATCTTGTGCACGCTCGAATCCAATATCAGCGGGAAGCCCTAGTATGCCTTCAGAGAGCTGAGTTGTCACCTTAAGATGTGAGCGCTCGGCTGGGATGTGGTAAGGCAGCACATCTTTAACGCCGGGGCTTAGCTCCGGGCGACCCCAGGTATCGGGGAAATATCCTGCAGCCTGTAGGGCGTCTGCAGCTTTTTGGGCGAGCGTCTGCGATGGAAAAACTACAGGCAGGCGAAGAAGCGCTTGAGTGGGTTGGCTCCATGCCGCACGAGGAACAAATTCAATGTTTTGAAGATGCTCTCGGTATCCATCAATGGTGTCTATGTGCTGCGCCTCGGTATGGGGCAAGGAGTTAAGTGCAGCCATCATTTGACGAGCAAGCCACGGTGTTGGACGAGCAGGTGTCGCTACTGCTTTTCCGCGGAGCTCATCTTCTGCTACGGCAGGCTCAAACAGCCCAGCTGCATACATGCGAGTGCGCAGAGTATGGGAGAGCTTTGATGGCAGGCGGTTGAAGAGTCGTATTTGGGTGGGGTAGAGGCGAGCGGCACGAGCGCGCCTATCATCAATAACGCTCAGTGTGGATAGGCGCTCCTTTACCTCTGCGCAAAGCTCGGGAAAGGGACTGTTGGGGTTTACCCACATGGCGCCACCAAAATATGTGGAGCACATCTTCTGTACGCCAAATGAGTGCACCGAGAAATCGACTAGGGGCTCACCTTCGGCATTTCGTGCGAGTCTTCCCACACAGTGGCAACTATCTTCAAGAACAGGAATCTTGTGTTGGTGAGCTTGCTTGGTCATAGCTTCGGTATTGGTATTGCTCACCATACCGAAGCTGTGCTGTACGACAAGCGCTTTATCGTCTGAGGACAAACAAATATGTTGAGGGTCAAGTGAAAGTGTATCGTGCGAGCACTCACCATATCGCGGGGTAAGTCCTGCGGCAATGATGGGGTTAATAGCCGTACAACAGGTGAAAAGCTGGGTTAAGACATTTCCTTTTCCCAGCTGGTGCGCAACAGCGTGAAAAAGGATTTCCATTGCTTCGCGCGCCTTAAAGACTATGAACCAATCATCTGCAGAAGTATGGGTGTGCTCTGCGAGCTGCTTGGTGAGCTGAGCTTCTGTTGAGTCTAACGCGTTGGAATGCATGTGGCTGCTTGCTCCTAATGGATGCCTTTAGAATGAGCGGATAAGAGCGGTAACCTTGCCTATAAT
>CAYWNN010000049.1:0-5613 GCA_964459685.1 uncultured Coriobacteriaceae bacterium | reverse complement strand
CGTTGCATCGCAGCAGATATTTGCGTGTTATGAAGTTGTTGCACGGCTTCTCCTAAGTTCTATAGTCGCCGTTAATAGTTACATAGTCGTGAGTGAGGTCGCAGGTCCACACCCGTGTAGCACACTCCCCCATACCCAGGCTCACCACAATAGATATCTCGTTTGCCTCAAAGCGTTTGAGCATCTCCTCTTCATCGAAGGGAACCGACAAACCGCTTCGGCACATCGCAACTCCCATGAGGTCAATATCTACCTGGTATTGGTCGAAGGCTACCCCGCATTTGCCCGCTGCCATAGCAATACGACCCCAGTTAGCATCATGGCCAAAGATGGCGGTCTTTACCAAAGGTGAGTTAGCAATGGAGCGCGCAACGATATCGGCGTCTTCATCTGAAGCAGCTCCTATGACATCAACGGTAATAAGCTTAGTTGCGCCTTCCCCATCTGCGGCAATTTGGCGTGCTAGGTCCTCACACACCACACGAACCCCATAGGCAAAGGCAGCATAGCGAGACGAATGAAGCTCAATGAGCTCGCCTTGCGCCTTGCCAGTTGCAAGCATAAAACAGGAATCGTTGGTAGAGGTATCGGAATCAACCGTTACCTTGTTAAATGTTTGGCTTACCGCAGATCTCAGTGCTGTTTGTGCTGCCTCAACACTTACGGGGGCATCGGTAGTAATCACGCAGAGCATGGTTGCCATATTGGGCTGTATCATCCCTGAGCCCTTGGCAAAGCCACCAACATGAATACACATGCTCCCTGTTCCATCCTCATAAGCAGGAAGTGTTGCAGTGTAGGAGCTTTGTTTTGGATAGGTATCGGTTGTCATCGATGCGCATGCAGCGCTATGGGCATCCTCTGCGCTCGTACCAAGTTGGCGCACTGCTTCAGGAACACCGCTTACAAATGTATCTATCGACATGGGCACACCAATAACGCCGGTAGATGCAACAAGTACCTCTTCTGGTGCACATCCAAGCTCATCAGCAAGAATTTCTGCAGATTGAAGTGCAATCTCGACACCCTGATCTCCTGTGGCAGCATTGGCATTGCCCGAGTTAAGAATAACTGCGCGTGCTACACCTTTTTCTGCGCGTGGACGAGAAACTTGTACTGGAGCTGCGCAAAACCTATTTTGCGTAAAGGTTGCCGCGCACACACAGCTGCTGTCAGCCACAACGAGTGCGAGGTCTTTGCGCCGTGGATTACGCCGAAATCCGGCTGATATACCTGTTGCACGAATGCCTTGAGCTGCACACACTCCGCCTTCACAGGCTTCATATCCGTATGCCATATCAGCAGATTGGCTACATGGAACTTTTAGAGCCTCATATGTTGTCATCTTTCGTCCTTCTATACGGCAAAACCAACAGAGGAGATTCCTTCGGTCTCTGCATATCCCAACAAGATATTTGCACACTGAATGGCTTGAGTTGCAGCACCTTTGCCAAGATTATCTATCGCGCACGAGACAATGGCTGTTCGTCGCAGCTCATCTGCAACAACACCAATATGTGCTCGGGCAGTTCTTGCTACCGCATGAGTTTTGGGCATCTGTGCAGCTTCCAACACGGTCACAAGCGGCTCATCTGCATAGAAGCTGGTATAAATCTCATGCAAGTTTTGAGTTGTGATATCTGAGTTCAAAGGCATATACAGCGTAGCCAGAAGACCCCGCGTTAGAGGTGCTAAATGCGGTGTAAACACTACAGAGATATCTCTGTTGGCTATGTCTGTAAGAGTTTGTTCAATCTCAGGTGTATGGCGATGCGTCGCTACGTTATAGGCTTCACAGGACTCATTGAGTGCGCAAAATACATTGCGCTCAGAAGGAGATTTTCCCGCACCAGAAATACCAGATATACAGCTCGAAATCAGCGTACTGCCTTCAAGGATGCCCTGTGATATAAGTGGCGCTGCTCCCAGAGTGGTCGCTGTTGGATAGCATCCAGCAACCGCGATTAAGGCAGGCTTTCCCTGTGCATAGCTGCGACTGAGCGCTAGCAGCTCATCTCGATAGATCTCTGGTAAGCCATATACTGCCTCATCTAAAAGCTGTGAGCTGGTATGAGGGGTGTTGTACCACTTCTCGTAGATATCTGGATCTTTAAGGCGAAAATCAGCCGACAGGTCGATAACGCTTACACCAAGCGCCATAAGCTTGCTTGTAAGCTCGAGCGATGCGGTATGAGGTACCGCTAAAAATGCAATGTCTGCCTTCTGGGCAATGTCTTCAGGTTCTGGAGCTGTCAACTCAATATTGCAAGCCTCGGCTAATGAGGGATAAAACTGTGCAAGCGAGGTACCGCTATGGTGTCTATCGCAAACACAGCTCAGCTCAAGATGAGGATGTCCAGCTATCCCGCGGCATAGCTCTGCTCCCGCGTAACCTGTTGCCCCCACAACGCACACACGATGAGATACCGTCAGGCTCATCTTCGTACCTCCAAAAACCTAACCAGCAGCATCAAATGGCATATTAACTCTGTATATATTGAAACTTAGCTATGCTAATTGCAATAAAATGCATATTTAACAATATGGATTCATTATTACTTTATAAATATGGGTTAAATACTACTTTTTTTGAGAATTACCTGTTCGGTCACGCCCAGTTATTTCCTCGCGCCACGCTTCCCATCCACGAGGACTCGGTTGATAAAAACAGCCAGGTTCAAGCCCGTCTGGTAAATATTGCTGCTCAACCCATCCACCAGGATATTCGTGTGGGTAACGGTATGGTCCGTAAGTCTCTGAGCCTGGACGGTGTCGATCACGCAGATAACTCGGCACCTCTCGACGAGGACCGGTGCGCACCTCATGCAGGGCTGCATCTATGCCCGTTACCTGTGTATTAGACTTAGGAGCAAGCGCTAAATACGTGGCAGCTTGGGCAAGATTAATGCGACACTCGGGCATCCCGATTACTTCTGCAGCACGAAATGCAGCTTCAGCGACAAGGAGTGCCTGTGGGTCAGCGTTACCAATATCTTCCGATGCACATATAAAGATACGTCGAGCTATAAACTTTGGATCTTCTCCTGCATCGAGCATGCGTGCCAGCCAATACAAAGCAGCATCTGGGTCACTGCCGCGCATCGACTTAATGAAGGCAGAAATGATGTCATAGTGCATATCGCCAGATTTGTCGTAGCTCAAAGTCCGCCTTGGATTTGCCTCTTCTATCAGCTCACGCGTAATGATTATCTTGCCAGTATGTTCTTGGTCGTCAGAGAGTTGCGCAGCCAATTCAAGGGTAGTGAGTGCTGCTCGGGCATCTCCTGCAGCTAAGGTAACTATTCTGTCGAGTGCCCCTTCGCCCAATTCATAGGCATCGTTGAGCCCATGTTCTACTTGCATTGCACGCTTGATAACCTGCTCAATATCACTGGCAGTAAGGCTTGTGAGCTCCACCACTCTTGAACGGGAAAGCAAGGCAGAATTTACTTCAAAGTACGGGTTTTCTGTTGTGGCACCCACCAGGACAACAATACGGTCCTCAACGGCATGTAAGAGTGCATCTTGCTGTGTGCGACTAAAGCGATGAATCTCATCGATAAAAAGGATGGTGCGAACACCAGTGCTTAACAGGCGCTGTTCTGCCACATCTATTTCACGACGCAGGTCGCGCACGGTGCCCACTACAGCAGAAACTTCGACAAAGGCAGCATGCGTTGTGTTTGCAATAATGTGTGCGAGCGTTGTTTTGCCCGTTCCTGCAGGACCATACAAAATGACGCTCGAAAGCGCGTCGTGCTCAATAGCGCGACGAAGCCACGAGCCACTTCCCACTGCCTTATCCTGTCCCACAAATTCGTCTAGGCTTTGTGGTCGCACACGGACTGCAAGTGGAGCATTTGCCATGCGCTTGTTATGCTCGGATGCAGAGAAGAGCGTATCCATCCTAACTCCTACGAGCTTGAGCTATCCATTCGCTGTCGAGCCCATCAAAATACCCTCGGCTCACAAATATATTCTTAGGCGGGCTTGTAATGAGATCACAGAGTCCCATGAAGTAGTCATCAGTCATCGAGGCAATAAAATCAACAACGGTAAGATCTAAATTGTCTTGCCAGGCGTAATGAAGTCCGTAGTGTGTGAGCTCCCGCTCGAGTTCAAAAATATGATGCCTAAAGATGGGTGAGCGCTCATCACCCTGTTGTAAATCGTTATAGAAAAGCTCATATACCTTGTAGAACAGCTCCCCTATTTCGCGTGCACGCTGGCCATTGATTTCTGTGGCATCGTATATGAGTTCATAGTTTTCGCGCTTCGCACGACGCAGCTCAGCAAATGCCTCTTCGCTCATTTGTATGCGCGGCTGTCCCAAGCTGTGCGCTATGACATCTACTGAAAAAGCACTAAGCGCCCAGGTGTTATAGGCTCCGCCAAGCCCGTCTGCAAAGACATCGGGAGATACTGCCTTCGTACGGATAGCATCTTGGCGATCTTTGCCCACATAAGCGATGATATCCGACAGGCGCACCACACATCCTTCGAGCGTAATAGGACGCAGTTTCTTTACCGCCTTCTCACCTTCACTCCAGCATGCAGAAGCACGGGCATCTAAACCTTCGAAGCCGGTGTCTGCCCCGCACTGCAGCTCGCGCAGTTCAAGCTCGCCGTTGTGACATAACACGCCATCGAGGGTTTGCAGTGACAAATTACGTCCGTATAACACATCAAGAACGCGCAGTGAGTTTGCGTTGTGGCAAAAGTGCTGTCCGGTACGCTTGGAATAGATAGCATCGAGCAGGCGCTCGCCGGCATGGCCAAAAGGTGTATGACCAATGTCGTGACCCAAGGCAATAGCTTCAATGAGGTCGCAATTAAGCCCAAGAGCAGCACCAATATCTCGAGCAATGCGCGCAACGAGCTGAACATGCAGACCTCTGCGTGAAATATCGTCGTTGGTGTGAAAGCTGAACACTTGTGTTTTGCCAGCGAGGCGGTTATAGCCTGGTAGGTGCATGATTTTTTCGCAGTCGCGCACAAAGGCAGGGCGCTGAGCAGAAGATTCATCTCGATGTACTGGGTACCTACGGCAACACAGTTCATCTGGAGTAGCAAAGGGCGAACGCTCAGCACCAGAACGATTCTTATGTACTTCCTGCGCTGCCTCTTCGCTCAGGTGAGTTGGCAAATGTGGCGCAAAGGGATTTGTGAGAACTACGGACTCAGACATAGCATGGGACATGCAAACATCCTCTCATCTAAGCATCCTCTACCACAATACAGCCCATGTGGAAGCGATTGGTCCACTCGCCGATGGTAGGCTGATATCCGCAGCGTGTATACACACCAGAGAACTTCCCATTAAACAGATACAAGCCTTCCATATTATTGGCGGGCACAAAATCTGTGGCATGCCTTTGACGATCGTTTTCGCGCGCCTGCATATCGGTATAGGCGGCACCTTCCACCAAACGTCCGCCAATGGCCATGGGCGTGGCGTATTGCTGAGCATAGCGCTGAACAATGCCTCCTATGGCAGCGGTTTGTTCAAGAGCCTTTCGCCAGCCCAGCTCATCTGTTTCAAGTCCTGCCACGACTCCAACTGCGTTATAACCATCTGCAGGTTTCACGATCCAGCTATCTTTATCCATGAAG
>CAYWNN010000048.1:0-5631 GCA_964459685.1 uncultured Coriobacteriaceae bacterium | reverse complement strand
GGCAAAGCTTTGATGCCATTTTGAACGATTGTTATATAGGCAATAAGGCTCCGAGTGTGTTGGCAAGCAAGCAAGCAGCGCGGCTTATTCATGAGCGCTTAAGCGAAGGTGGCGTGTACGCGAGCAATGTGGTTGCCGCTCTTAAAGGACTTAAATCACGAAATTTGTATCGCCTGTATGATGTGCTTGCCCATGAGTTTTCCCACGTATGGGTGCTGCCACTTTCTCAAGATAAGCCGCGTATCCCCGATAACAACATCGTTGTTGCAAGCGACGTTGCTTTCGAGATGCCTGATGCATACCAGCTATAGCATTTGAGTGTGCTGGTACATGCAACATCCTAGCTAAGCTCAAAAGGACGCTACACACTACTTGAGACAACGAGCCTTAACAGCTTGCTATGCAACATCCACCGCAAGCATCTTTGCGAGAGTGGCGACATTATCGATAACCCATGTGGGGTGAAACTCGCTTGTTGCTATGTCGTTGAGCGTCGCTTCGCCACTTAACACGCATACCGTATCAACTCCTGCATGTATGCCAGAAGCTATGTCGGTGTACAGACGATCTCCAATAACGACCGTATCTTGGGCATCTATCCCATACTTTTTGCGCACGATATTTACCATGGTGGGCTCTGGTTTGCCAATGAAGTGAGGGAATTTGCCTGTGGCATTCTGCAAGCCTATCGCCATAGAGCCGCAGTCGGGCTCGTAGCCATATTCTGTGGGGCACACAAGATCGGGGTTGCATCCAAGATAAGCCACATCACCCTTGAGCATGCGGCAGGTGCGCCTGAGTTTTTCGGTGGTGAGTTCAGTATCAAAGCCAATTAAAACGACGCTTGCGCTTCTATCTTCTTCTTCGGTGACATCTATGCCAAGGTGAGACAGCTCAGATACTAAGGAGCGTGTGCCCTGCACATACACCCGCTCATTGGGGTGATGCTCAGCTAAATACAGAGCAGTAGCTTCGACGCTGGTAAAAAAATCATCTGATGTTGCGGCGATACCCATATGGTTGAGCTTTGCGACATAGTCACCAACATTTTTAGATGAGTTATTGGTAATAAATACGCGCCGAGCACCACGTGTTGCAATGCGCTCAAGCAATGCCAGTGTGCCATCGAAGACTTGGTTGCCCATGTAGATGGTTCCGTCCATATCGAAGAGCCAGAGCTTTTTCGAAAGTAGCGCAGCGCAATCCTTACCAAAGCAGTCGCGAAGTTCAATATCTTGAGGCAGTGAGGAAGTAGATGAGCTTGTAAACATGAAATACCAATCTCATATGAGGGGCAACTATAGTTCTCTCGCCGTAATTATCGCCTATCACAGGCGCTCGACGTTTGTATTTGATGGTATTGTTTGCTTGAAAATTTGCTACTAGGGGAGAGCATATGTCGGTTTATGACCCTTCGTATAATTGGCGGCGTCTGCCGCTTACAGGAGCATCAAATGTGCGCGATATTGGTGGCTATCCCACTTGCGATGGCGCCATGACAGCCTACCACTGCTTTTTACGCTCGAACACCCTTGCCTACCTTTCTGAAGAAGACGAAAACTTTTTATACGACTATGGTGTTCGCACCGTTATCGACTTGCGCGCCGAAAGGGAGATTCAACGTGAGTCCGATAAATTTATTCAGCGTGAAGACGTGGACTATCTGCAAGTAGGCTTGTTAAGCGGCAATATGGCAGATCCTCACTATATGAGCACCTTTGAGCATCGTATTACACCGCACGAGGTATATCACTATGTAGTAGATAACAAGGAAGCCATGGCACAAGTTATGCGAGCCCTGGTGCATGCAGCTCCTGGATGCGTCCTATTTCATTGCGCCGTGGGTAAAGACCGCACCGGTATTGTGGCAATGCTATTAATGCGTTTGGCGGGCTGTGATATACAAGATTGCTTGGACAACTATGTTGTGTCTGAAATACATCTAAGGCGCGATGAAAGCTTTGTTGATATATATGAGCGCTCCACACAAGAAGAGCGACCCTTCTTAGAATCACCTGTCGAGTTTTTGCAAGATATTATGGATTACCTGCAAGATACATACGCATCTGTCGACAACTACCTGCTAGATATTGGGCTTAGCGCAGATGAAGTTGAAGGCTTGAAAGATCGTGTGCTTGGAAAGGGTCCCACGCTTCGCAAGGAATACCGCTAAAGAAAGGCAAGGTAGTCCAACTTGCGGCTTAGAGACCCCTTTTGTCCTTTAAGCCTTCTTTAAGCCGCAAGTTCCTTTTAACTTGCTAAACGCTATAAGCAAGGCAGCAGCAGGATGACCCCACTGCTGCCCCAAATTATGGCATGCTATATGTTCCTTCAGTGAGAATACTGTAAGGTAGATTTCCCAGTTATGCCGTCCATTCAAACGCTTTACTTAGAGCAGTTAGCTCTAATTCATCGAGAGCTTTTGAAACATCCGCATCGGGTGCATATGCATTCCATGCATGGAAACATCCAGGGAATACATGCAATTCTGTTGGAACACCTGCATACATTAACTGCTGCGCAAAGAAAATCGTCTCATCTCGAAATGGATCTAGCTGGCCTACAGCAAGGAATGTAGGAGGGAGCCGGCTAAAATCTTTTGCCCGTACCGGCGCTGCGTACACGGGCACTTCTTCACCATCTGCCAAACCGCTTAAATACATGTTCCACATACTGATACAATTCGCTCTGTTGCTAATCCGCTCGTCAGTAATCTCATGTTTTGAAGGGCTATCAAGGCCATCGTCAATCATCGGATACATTAAACATTGGTAGGAAATATTAGGCCCACCCTCATCGCGAGCTTTCATAGCAACTGCGGCTGCAAGACCAGCACCTGCGCTGCCACCCATAACAATAATGCGAGTATTATCTCCCTGATAGTCATTGATGTGTTCACTTGCCCAGAGAAGAGTCGCATAACAATCATCTACTGCTGCGGGATATGGATGTTCCGGTGCAAGTCGGTATCCTGGCGACACAAAAATACACTGCAGTTTCTTCGCCAGCGTTGCCATGCCGCTGATTCCATCTTCTTCCGATCCACAAAACATCCCGCCACCATGGAACTGGAGGCATACAGGATAATTACAATTCTCCGATTCAGGCTTTAATATCACGATCGGGATTTCATGGTCGCCAGCGGAAATTTTCGTTCTTATAACAGATATTGTTTTGTCGTCATCCAAATTCCCTAAATCGGGCATGGGAATATTTTTGCGAACCGACTCTACATTCTCTGCATTTATATCGCCTTCTGCTGGCGGTAAATAATCAAAAATCAGCTTTAAATCTGGATGCACTATCATAAAAAAACAAACTCCCTCATTAAAATTGAGATATGAATGAAGGGGACAACTCGCGTTGTCCCCTTCACAGTGGTTAAAACCATTACAGCGTTCGACGCGTAACGCTCTGGCGTAATCGCAACCGAGCACTGGCTCTATTCCATCTGTCCTTCGACTTTGCGGCGCCTGTGCCGCTTACAAACCCCAACAATTCTGCGGGTTAGTTCATAGAGACGGGGCTCGCGATGCCGGTTGCGAAAGCCGCTGACTTCATTAATTCGCTGTCCAAGGGCATCACCTCCCGAGTTGGTCGCGTTATCTTCGCGACGTTTTTTCTTGTTCGTAACATACCCCCACCGCTTATTAAAAAGGGTGCAAAACGTAGGGGAGTTCCGTGAGCGGCTTGTTCACTCCGTAAATGGCATATCTTCCCCGTTGTTCCTAAAAAACACCAGATAAAGCCCTGAGAGCATGTTTACGAAAATAGCTGAGGCGCGAATAAATTGCAGAAACGAGCTTTTCCTGAAAAAAGTTAGATATATACTACTTTGTATTGTTAGCCGTAGGCTACTTTTGTTAGCATGAGGCTCAACCATATAAGCGCAGTCTGAGGAGATGTTTGTTTATGGATAGCGCGATAGCTCAGGACACTTCTAGTATGAGCGAGCATCGATCGAAGGTATCGGCTGCGGGAGCACAGCTGCCTCTCGCTATGGTTTCGCAAGGCTCACGCGTTACCATCGCGCGCATTCGTGGCGATCAGGACTTTCGTCTCCATATGGCTGAATTGGGATTTGTTGAAAATGCCGAGGTGGAAGTAGTGTCTCGTGTAGGCGGGTCGGTTCTTGTAAAGGTAAAAGGCGCCTCGTTTGCTATCAACCAGTCGACTGCTATGAAAATAGTTACCTGCTAAATGCTTACTATTTCTAACTCCTATCAACATAGGAGTTTTCTTTTTTTTGTTGGGGTTTTATTGCTGTCAATGTTAATAAGGTAGAAGGGAACGCTATGACAAGTTTGAAGGATGTGCGAGTTGGGCAACAAGCACGCGTTACTCAGCTCAATGCATCTGGTGCGATAAAGCGCCGGATCATGGACATGGGCATTACCAAAGGTGCTCTTGTTCAGGTGCACAAAGTCGCGCCTCTCGGTGATCCTATCGAGGTTACGGTTCGAGGATATGAGCTGTCTTTGCGCAAGGATGAGGCTGCGTGCATAGAGGTGAGTGACATCTCTTAATGGGTCCGTCCCATCTTTGCAGGGCAGATTTTTTATGACCTGCAAGTAAGCTCTTTCTAACATTTAGAAAGACAGAACTAAGGCATGTAACACATATTTGTTGCTTAGATAGATAAAGAAAGGTCACCTATGTCAGAACAAATTAACATTGCGCTGGCTGGCAACCCTAACTGTGGTAAAACCACGCTCTTCAATGAGCTTACAGGGTCAAACGGTTATGTTGGCAACTGGCCGGGAGTAACAGTTGAGAAATTGCAGGCGACGTGGAAGTCCGACAGAAACGTCATGTTCGTTGACCTTCCCGGTATCTATTCCCTGTCTCCGTACTCTCCCGAAGAAGTAGTAAGCCGTGATTACCTGGTTGATGACAAGCCTGAAGCTGTTATCGATTTGGTAGATGTTACCAACCTCGAGAGAAACCTTTATCTCACCACCCAGCTGCTTGAGACGGGTCGTCCCGTGGTTGTTGGTTTAAACATGTGCGACTTGCTGGAGTCTCATGGCATACGCATCGATGTTGAGCGCCTGTCGCAGATGCTTGGCTGTCCTGTGCTTGAGGTATCTGCCCTGCGTAACACCAACCTCGATACCCTCGTTACCCGTGCGGTAGAGCTTGGTAAAGCAAATAAACCTCAAACGGGGGTCAAGTGCTTCTCTGATTCTGTTGAGGCTGCACTTACTACTATCGCTGCAGGTATCTCGGGGAACTGCGATAAGCACCTAGAGCGCTGGTTTGCCATCAAAGTGTTTGAGCGTGATGCCAGTGCCATCGAGCAGCTCAAGCTCTCAAAAGACAAACTTGCCGAGTTCGAAGGCATTATTAAGGCTGTTGAAGATGAGCGCTCAGACGATGCTGAATCCATCATTACGACCGATCGCTATGAGTGGATTGCAACAGTTATGGAAGCTTGCGTGCGCAAGGAAGACAAGGGGCTTACCACCTCACAGCGCATTGACAAGATTGTTACCAACCGTGTGCTTGGTCTGCCCATTTTTGCCGCGGTCATGATTTTGGTGTACTACATCTCTATTTCTACCGTTGGTGCAACTGCCACCGACTGGGTGAACGAGAATCTGTTCGCCGACGGCTTCTTTGTAAATGCTG
>CAYWNN010000047.1:0-5648 GCA_964459685.1 uncultured Coriobacteriaceae bacterium | reverse complement strand
AGCTCGTAGCTCATGAGAATCCGATAGAAGCAATGCCTGTCCTCTCTCAAACAGTCGCAATCTACTAGATAATAGCGAATGCATGGAATCTTCAGTAGTGCTTGCTAACATTAACGCCACACACACAAGCTCTTGGAGGGGCTCATGAAAACGCTCATTGTCCACAACAATTTAAGTGGCTATGGTTTAGATGCGATTTACGAGTTTCAACGCTTATTGTTGGATACCGGTGATGAGTGCACGATTCGCCTTATTGGAACAGGTCTCGAACCGCCAGAGGCGCTGCGCGACGCCGAGCAATACGATTTGGTGGTAGCTTCAGGCGGTGACGGTACCATTGCAAACGTATTGTATGCCCTGCGCTACCGCAACATCCCTACCTGCATTTTCCCTTCAGGTACCGCTAATTTACTCTTTAATGCCATAGGCAATGCATATGAGCCTGCTGCGCTCGTTGCGGCTTGTAAAGCAGGGCTCTTGGCTCGAACTGATCTTGCAGAGATGCACTGGATTGACTCCAGGGGTGAGGAGCATGTACGCGGCTTTTCCATGATGGCAGGCCTCGGTTTTGATGCCAATTTAATGCAGGACGCAGCTGCTCTTAAAGAAGCCTACGGTGAGGCTGCATATTTTGTAGCTGCTACCACTAATTTGGAGCCCCCTCAAGTAAGCTACACCATCGAAGTTGATGGAGTCGTACAGCAAAGGCAGGGCGTATCCTGCATCGTTGGTAATAACACCACCATTACTGCAGGTATTCAGCTCGTAGCAGATAGCACTATGGATGACGGTTTACTCGAGGTATTAGTGCTCGAGAATGAGAGAACAACGCAGCTGGTAAGTCCTTTGATTGCTGGCATTATCGACAAAACCGGAAAGCAGCTTGAACGCCCCTATATTGAAAGCTTCCAGGGTAAAAAGGTGCACGTGCAAGCATCCCAAGAGCTCCCCCTTGAGTTTGACGGAGAGCTCGTTGAAGGCATGACATCTTCTTATGATGTGCAAATTCTTGAAGCTGCTAATTTGCTGATCGTGGACCCAAGTAGCCCCTATTGCCGCTAGACGCTTGTCGTACTCATTACATCGAGCGCTCGTTACATGCCGCCTGTTCAGCCACGCGAAGCAAATAGCGCCCATAGTCAGACTTCTTTGTAGCCTCCCCTGCCATTTTGAGGGCTTCGACATCTATCCAACCATGCGCAAAAGCAATCTGCTCGGGTGCACACACCTTTATGCCCGTGCGCTTTTCTATAACACGGATAAACTCAGCGGCTTCAAAGAGCGAATCGACAGTACCGGTATCAAACCATGCAAAGCCATGCCCGAGTGTTTCTACGTTGAGCTTCCCCTGTTCAAGATACATGCGATTGAGATCGGTAATCTCTAGCTCTCCGCGATCGGAAGGTTTGAGCGTCTTTGCATAATCACAAACAGATTCATCGTAGAAGTACAGGCCGGTTACACAGTAATCGCTTTTAGGATGCTCTGGCTTTTCTTCAATAGAGACTGCCTTGCCATTACCGTCAAACTCAACAATTCCAAAACGCTCCGGATCTTCTACCTGGTAGCCAAAGACCGTCGCACCCTCTGCACGTGAGGCAGCTTGGGCAAGCATCTGCTCAAAACCATGACCAAAGAAAATGTTATCGCCTAGGATGAGAGCACAGCGATCCCCTGCAATAAACTCTTCCCCTAAGATGAAGGCTTGAGCTAAACCATCAGGTGAAGGCTGTACTTTATAGCTCAGGTTGAGCCCGAGTTTTGAGCCATCTCCGAACAAGCGCTCAAAGTTAGGTAAGTCTTTTGGAGTAGAAATGATGAGAATGTCACGAATACCCGCCATCATGAGCACCGACAGCGAGTAATAAATCATTGGCTTGTCGTAGACCGGCAGCAACTGTTTTGACGTAACCGTCGTAATGGGATGCAAGCGGGTGCCTGATCCCCCAGCAAGTACAATGCCCTTCATTGCATGACCTCCACGATCTTGGTCTTAACGCAAATCGCATAAGCAAACATATACGAAAAAACCTATATTAACGTAGCTAAATAATAAGCATGAACAGTGTATAGGACACAACTCCCACTACTGCCGATGCAAGAAGAGACTTGCTTTTATATGCAACTGCTGCCACAACAACTGTTGCGGCAAGTGGAACGAAAGCTGATGGAAATCCAGCTCCAAGCATCTCGTTTGAGAGAAGATCGTTAGCCACAAGAGCTGCAAAAGCGGACGCGGGAATAAGCGACAGTATGCGTGTTGTACGCTCAGATAATGTTCGCTGCTTTAAGACAAACATAGGAACATAACGAAATACCAACATGCCACACATCAAACAAAGATAAAACATCCAAAAGCGCTGCCAGCTCATCTGTTACGCACCTCTTCGAGGAGTGCTCCGCACACAAGTCCTATGCTTGCGCCAAGAAATATTGCCAATGAACTCAAACCAATCCATCTACACAGGGCGGTGCCAGCCACAGCACCAACCGAGGCTACTATTGATGCTCTGCTGTGTTGTTGCGTTAACAATAGGCAGATGAAAATTGATGTCATAGCAAAGGAGGCAATCGCGACAGGCATCGACAGGACGCTCCCCAATAGAGCGCCAACGACGTTTGAGCATGCCCAAGAGCTCATACATAAGAGATTAAGCAGCAAGCCATCGTATGCAGACCATTTTGTATCTTTGCTGGTAAAACGCATGAGATTGAGGGCATAGCTCTCATCAGTAACCGTTGCAGAGAAGAAAAAACTCAGATGCGCATTAACACCTTTGAAAAAAGGAGCAAACGATGCTGAGTACAGAATTTGACGCGTGTTTACTAAGGTGATGGAAGCAATAGCAGAGAGAGGATTCACGCCTGCCAAAAGCAAATTGGAAAGCATAAACTGACCGGCACCTGTATAAAAGGATGCAGACAAAATAAAGCACATAGCTGGCGTGAGGCCTGCTTGATACTCAAGAATCCCACACGGCACTCCAATTGCGGCATAGCCCAACATAACAGGTGCAGCAAGAGCTACAACTGCTGAAATCTGTTGAGTGCGTGTATGAGTATTGTCACGTGTTATATGTCGTTTATCTGTATGCATGAGATGCTCATGATACCGTATATATCCATGAGCATACTGCCCAATCTAAAAGCAAGCTGAATGGGTATTGGTATTTGAATGAGCGTGCAGATATTTATAGCGCTTGCACCTTGTCTGTTCAAATGAGCTGGAAAAGAGCACATGTATGATTGAGTTACGCGATGTACGCAAGGCATATAAGACAGCTTCCTTTACCCAAAAGGCACTCGATGGCGTATCACTCTGTTTTCGAAAAAGCGAATTTGTTGCTATCTTGGGGCCTTCAGGCTCTGGTAAAACAACCCTGCTTAACGTTCTCGGCGGACTTGACCGCATGGACTCAGGCGATCTGTTAATTGATGGAACATCAACCACCAACTACTCCAGTGCAGATTGGGATACCTACCGAAACCACCGTATTGGCTTCGTGTTCCAAAGCTACAACCTCATCGCACACCAAACCGTTCTCTCCAATGTTGAGCTTGCTCTTACTCTTGCTGGTGTTTCCCGCGCGCAACGCAGACAGCGTGCTTTAGAAGTTCTTGAGCAGGTAGGATTATCCGATCACGTCAATAAGCTCCCCGGACAGCTCTCTGGAGGACAGGCACAGCGCGTAGCCATTGCTCGTGCACTCATTAACAACCCCGACATCATTCTTGCTGACGAGCCCACAGGAGCGCTTGATACGGATACTGGGCTGCAGGTTATGAATCTTTTAGAAGAGGTGTCCCACGATCGCTTGGTCATCATGGTGACGCATAACCCTGAACTAGCACAAAGCTATGCCACCCGCATTGTCCGCATAGCGAACGGGCGTCTGCAAAGCGACTCTCATCCCTTCGAGGTGCATACGGAGGCTGTTTCCACCGAAGCTGTTTCTACCGGTGAGTTAAACAGCATTGACGCTCCTGAGCACATAGAACAAGCTGCACTTCCCAAGCGAAAAGCTTCAATGTCCTTGCTTACCGCCATGCGTCTCTCACTTTCGAACCTCATGACGAAAAAGGGACGTACCATTCTCACTGCCTTCGCAGGCTCCATCGGCATTATTGGTATTGCGGCAATTCTGGCCTTAGCAAATGGCGTCAACAGCTATATAGAAAAAATAGAGCGCGATACACTCAGCTCCTATCCCCTCTCCATAAGCACATCAAGCACCGATATATCGAGCTTCATAAGCACGGCAGTATCGGACGAGCAAGAAGATGCGGAAAACTCGTCAGACGTCATAACTCAGATGAGCGTTGTTCAAGATATGTTTGCAACAACAGAATCTAACGACTTGGCATCATTTCGCGAATGGCTTGAATCAGAAGGTTCTTATATTTACGACTACGTATCTGCCATTGATTACGACTACGGCATTGTTCCTTTGATCTTTGCAAGTGACACATCAGATGGTGTTACGCTGCTCAACTCATCCAGTGCTTCGTCATCTACTGGTATGAGTATCTTTCTATCTACAAGCTCTTTTCAAGAGATGATGGGTTCAGAAGAGACAATTCAGTCTCAATATGACGTTGTTGCTGGTAGATGGGCGACATCATACGATGAGTGTGTTCTCGTTCTTAATGCCAATGGAAGTATTTCCGACTACACCTTATACAGCATTGGAATATACGACCCAGAAATACTTGCTGAGGCTATTTCTGCATTTGCCTCTGATGAAAGCTACGATTTGCCCGATGTAGACACCGAGATCACCTACGACGACATTCTCAATCTGAGCTTTACCGTTATACCTTCTGCAGCGACCTATGCACAAAGCAGCGACGGCAGCTACTGGGTGGATAAGTCGGGCGATACCGATTACATGCGCAGTGTTTTGGCTGAGGATGGCATTGAGCTTAAGGTTGTTGGCATCATTCAGGCAAACGACGAAACGGATATGGCCTCATTAAGCGAAGGTATAGCCTATACCCAAGACTTAACTTCCTACGTTATGGAGCAGGCAGCAGACTATCAAATTGTGCAGGAACAGCTCGCAAATCCGGATGTTGACGTATTTACTGGTGAGACCTTTGAAAGCTTGCAGGACGGAACAGCTACCGAGCTCGACCTTTCAAACATCATCAGTGTGGATACCTCAGCCCTTGAGCAGCTCATTACATTTGATAGCTCAGCGCTTTCAAGCATTGACGCCTCTGCGCTAGATATAAGCTCACTTGACAGTAGCGCACTTGCTGCATCCCTTGACTTGAGCGACACGATGTCGAGTGTAGTTGCTGCGCTTGAATTAGACATGCAAGACTTTCCGAACTACTTGCAAGAAGTTGGTTTCGACGTTAATGATTATTCAAGTCAAGAGGACATAGATGCAGCCTTAATGAACTACCTCACAGCATTCTTAGGAAATCGGCTTTCAATCTACAGCTCACAGGTAAGCACTCAAATTGCTGCTCAATTTGAAGCAGCCCTCGCCCAAGAGCTGCAATCACTTGTAGCCGCAATGTCTGCATCACTTACCAGCCAGTTGAGCCAAGCTCTTGAGAATGCCATCAGCGTTAATACGGATGTGCTATCCAGCGCCATACAAATTAATATGACGAGCGACGATCTGATGGAATTGCTT
>CAYWNN010000046.1:0-5701 GCA_964459685.1 uncultured Coriobacteriaceae bacterium | reverse complement strand
TGTACTCAAGAAATTCGCTCAAGGTTCGTACCCCCTTGGAATAGAGAAAGCGTCACGTGTAGGCTTATACCTCTTTGGTATAGAGATAAACCCATGTATAGGTACAGCCATCGTAAACTAGTATATCAGTTCATGTGCTACCGCATGGTACTCGATGCTCTTTAATTGGCGAATGGTGCAACATTTTAACATTCTCCCTCTCCTTGCTACACTTAATGCAATGGTAGAGCAGGTATTGATAAGAACGATTTACGAAAAGTTGGTCGCACTACAGAGCGGCACATAATTAAATACAAAGAAAAGGCGGCATATAGATATGGCCATATATACAGGTCTTCCTCAGGGTTTTGATTCATCTTCCTATGATGCGATAGTTGTTGGAGCAGGACTTGCAGGATCGGTATGTGCTCGACAACTTGCCGAGCGGCTCAGTTGGCGTGTTGCCGTTATAGAGAAGAGGCCCTTTGTTGCGGGTAACACCTACGATCATCTTGATGATGCAGGGATTCTTGTTCATGAATATGGACCACATATCTACCACACCACAAAGCTTGAAGTGCATGAGTATCTCTCGCGCTTTACCGAGTGGACCAACTATCAACATAAGGTTCTAGCTAATGTTCACGGTACCTTGATGCCTGTGCCCTTTAACCATGCAAGCCTTAAGTTGGCTTTTGGGGATGAGCGCGGTGAAGAGCTGTATAACAAGCTGGTAGATACCTTTGGGCAAGATCGCAAAGTGCCCATAATGGAGCTCCGTGCACACAGCGACAACGACCTTCATGAAGTTGCAGATTACGTATACGAACATATCTTCTTGCACTACACCATGAAGCAATGGGGGAAGACTCCTGATGAGATCGACCCTTCAGTTACCGGGCGTGTTCCTGTGTTTATTGGTGATGATGATCGCTATTTCCCTCAGGCGCCTTATCAGGGTATGCCTGCGAATGGCTACACCGCTTTAGTTGAGAACATGCTTAACTGCAACGGTATAGAGGTATTTCTTGAGGTGGATGCCCTCCAGCATGTAGATGTAACAGGGGAGTGCATCTCAGTGTGTGGCAAGCCCTATGCCGGCAAGCTTATCTACACCGGAGCTATAGACGAGTTATTTGGAGCCGACTTAGGTCATTTGCCCTATCGCACGCTCGATATGCAATTTGAAACCCTGTCACAAGATGTATTCCAGCCAGTTGCTACGGTTAACTACACCACCGACGAAGACTTTACGCGTATTACCGAGTTTAAGCACATGACCGGGCAAAAGATTGCAGGTGTTACTACGATTATGCGTGAATATCCCCTCGCATATACCCCAGGCACGGGACAAACGCCTTATTACGCCATCATCGAAGATGAAAACATTGCTCGGTATGAGGCGTATCGCGAGCGCGCTCAATCATTCGATAATTTGTTCATGGTGGGTCGCTTGGCAGAGTATCGTTACTACGACATGGACGGCGTGGTAGATTCTGCCCTGAAGCTTTCACATGAAATCATTGCTAATGCATAAGAGATATGACACAAAAGACAATAAGCTTCGGTGTTCCTTGTTATAACTCAGCGGCATATATGGATACCTGCATCAGCTCTATTCTCGAGGGCTGTGAGTATGCGCAGGACGTCCAAATTATCATCGTAGATGATGGCTCACAGCTCGATGCAACAGCTGACATTGCTGATGGCTGGGCTGAGCGCTATCCCGACCATATCAAGGTTATTCATCAGGAAAATGGGGGACACGGCATTGCTGTTCTTTCGGCAATTGCTGCAGCCGATGGCGTCTTCTTTAAGATTATTGATTCTGACGACTGGGTAGCTGCAGGTGCGCTGCGCGCCTTGCTCTATCAGCTCAGGCGCATGATAGAGCAAGACAATGCGGTTGACCTCGTTGTTACAAACTACGTGTATGAGCATGCCGTCGATAACAAGTCAAAAACAATTGACTATTCCAATGTATTGCCTCGCGGGAAAACTATCACCTGGGATAAAATTGGCTTCTTTACCCCTGGGCAATATCTTATGATGCACGCACTTACCTATCGCACCGCGCTCTTGCGCGAGGGTGGCGTGCCCATGCCGGCACATACCTTCTATGTCGATAATATCTACGCCTATGTGCCCTTAGCTCGCGTGCAAACTATTTACTACCTCGATGTGGATCTCTATCACTACTTTATTGGGCGCGAAAATCAATCGGTGAATGAACAGGTAGTCATTCAGCACATAGACGAACAGTTGCGTGTTTCACGTATTATGATGCGCTCGTATCATCTCTACGATGAGATTGAGAGTACGAAGCTGAGAAATTACATGCTCAACTATCTGTCGCTTATGATGACGACTACCTCTGTATATGTACGCCTGTCAGATGATGCTGCAGATCGTGCAGCCTGTGATGTGCTTTGGCGTGAGTTTGAAGAGTTCGACAGCAAGATGTATCACACGGTACGTAATAGCGCCTTTGGTACTGCAAGCAAGCTACCCACAAGAATAGGCGACCGTATTGTGTTGTGGCTGTATCGCCAAGCACGAAAGATATTCAAGTTCAACTAGAACTAAAGGCACTCGAAAAGGCTCGTGTGCAGATGTATCCCGAGTGTATATAACGCGTTTAACTGGTGCGAGCGTCTACAAATCGCATGCAGCAATAAAGCCATAGGCAGACTGTGCTCGCACGGCAGCTTGTACAATAGCGCGCTCAAGCGCACGAGTGGCAAGTACTCCTACAACATCTACCGGGGCTTCGAGCTCTCCGGTTGCCATAACAAATACGGCATCACCATCATTGGTAGTATGGGTTGGTCGGATGGCGTGCGCATATCCGTCTGCAGCGATTTGAGCTACCTTAAGCGCTTGAGCCTTGTTCAGCTTGGCATTAGTAACGACACAAGAGATGGTAGTGTTGGTGCGCTCAAGTGGCATATGAGCCTGCATATTCAGCAAGATGTCTGTGGTGGATGCCAATGTATGACTGCGAGGGGACTGAAGGATACCGGCAATAGGAGCCCCCGTATCAGGATCGACTATATCGCCACAGGCATTAACAGCAGCTATCGCAGCGCACATAAGGTCACCCGAGTACTCGATATTCTCGCCAAGTCCACTTTTCATAGCGCACTCGGCTCCCTTGAGCTTACCAACGGTACAACCCGTTCCAGCACCTACGCAGCCCTGCTCAAGGGGGATGCCTGGCTCATCAAGCGCTCGAGCACAGGCTCGCGCTCCATCTTCAAGCGAAGGACGCACTGATGGATCCCCACAGGCCAAATCGAACAAACAGGCTCCACTTACAATAGGAACAACACCAACTCCAACATCAAGGCCAATCCCTCGACGCTCAAGTTCACGTGCTACGCCGCAGGATGCTTCAAGTCCATACGCACTTCCACCTGACAGCACTACTGCATGACAGAGCTCAACCGTCTCTTCTGGGCGCAAAAGATCGGTTTCACGCGTTGCAGGGGCACCACCGCGCACATCTACTGCGACATGTGCGCCTTCGGGGCATACGATGACGGTGCAGCCAGTTCCATGCTCAGCATGTGTGACATGGGCGGCAAAAATTCCGTTCATCTGCGTGATGCTGCTAATCTTAGCTGTCATGTTGAGCTCCAATGTGTGGGGAATCAATTGTTTGCAGTATACGAGCGAGCCGAGCTATGGGAAGCCCTACAACATTAAAGTAGTCGCCATTAATAGCTTCTACAAAGAGTCGACCCATACCTTGGATGGCATATGCGCCTGCCTTATCTAAAGGCTCACCAGTTACAACATACTCTTCTATTTCCGCCTGTGAGAGCGGGAAAAAAGAAACCTGAGTGGTTTCAACAAATATCTGTTTTTGTACCTTGGGTGCCTGAGCAGCAAAGGACAGAACACATACACCAGTCGATACGCAGTGAGTGCTATCAGAAAGCATGTTAAGCATGCGAATAGCATCATCAGATGACGCTGGTTTACCAAGGCAAATATTGTCTTTCCACACGACGGTATCAGCAGCAACAATTACTGTGGTATCTTCCGAGCGGTACTCCGAATGCTTTGTACGGGTATCAGAGCCCGGTATATCTTGCAGCTTCGCATACACATACTGAGCTTTGTTAGCAGCAAGACGCGTAACTAAATCTTGAGGTGCTTCACCTTCGAGCGGTGTTTCATCTATATGCGGAACAAATACTGTCGGGTGGTAACCAATGTCTTGCAAAAGCTGGAGACGCCTTGGTGAGTTTGAAGCAAGAATCATGTTATTGAACATCATTATGAGTAGCCGCCCCGTCGAATACGACGAGGCGGCATGTTAACAAAGTAGCTGTGACTTAGTCGACTGAAATGGCAGATACAGGACAGCTCTCGGCGGCTGCCTGGACATCGGCCTCGGCGTCAGCAGGAACTTCCTCGATGAGAGCATGGGCTACACCGTCATCGCCGATCTCAAATACGTCGGGGCAAAGACCTTCGCATACACCACAGCCGATGCAATCCTCACTAACTTCAACGTTCATATTGAATCCTCTCCACGGGTCCCGCGCCCGCGGGACATTACCTCTATGAGCGTAAACGCCCATGTCTTACAAACCGACACAACTATACCCCAAGCACAGATGAATCATGCCCTTCGTTGTAAGAGTGTTGCAGTTTCAATGTGAAAGCTTTGGGCAAATTGGTCAATCGGTTGAACTGACGCAGCGCGCCATGTGCCATGAGCTTCGAGGTAGGACAGATCACGCGCGAGGGTGGCAGGGTCACATGAGATGTAGCAGATGCTCCTTGCCTCTGTTTGACTTAAGGCGTCACACACTGCTTTGCCAAGACCTGCGCGTGGGGGATCTACCACAATGATATCGGGCGATATATCTGGAACCTCATAGGCAACATCTCCGCCTGAAATCCCAACATTATCTATGCCGGATGCGGATACGTTGCGCCTCAGGTCGCTTACAGCAACGTGAGCTGCCTCTATTGCTTCAACCCACTGGGTACTCTGGGCAAGCGGTAGAGTAAAAGTGCCAGCTCCCGAGTATAAATCCCAACACACATCGTTTTTGGATGGTTTGAGCATGTCCTGCATCGTTTTGATGAGGAGCTCAGCACCATGAGTATTTACTTGAAAGAATGAAGGTGCAGAAAAACGCATACGATTTGAGCCAACGCATTCCGACCATGAGCCTGCACCCATGAGACGTTCAACACGGAGTACCCGCCGCGCCTTGTGCGGACCCTTAGAGAGCACACGCACAAGCGAGCTTGGGTGAACTGCATCGCTTACTACCTTGGCACACATCTTGCGTGGAAAACTTTCGGGCGGAGTCCAGAGGGCAATTTCTGTGTCCTTTGTGCGCTTTGATGAGCGAATGCCTACTCGATAGATATGAGTATCTTGGGAGTTAAGCGCAAAGGAAAGCGCACCAGAGAGGCTGCGTATAAGCTTGCTTGATTTGTGGCTTAAAAGCGGGCAGTGCTTGATGGGCATAACACGCGAGCTGTCTTGTGTGTGTATAGCAAGCTGAATCTTGCCTTGTGCCTGCGTACAAGCAAGCTCAATTTTGTTGCGATATCCCCAATCAGGACCTGCTGCAAGCGTTGCTTGTACGAGCTCTTCTGTGCGCTCGGGGCTGAGGTGAGCAATACGTTCGAGCGCATCAACAACGCAGCCACGCTTCGCTTCAAGCTGTGCTGTGCGCGACATGCGCGACCA
>CAYWNN010000045.1:0-5727 GCA_964459685.1 uncultured Coriobacteriaceae bacterium | reverse complement strand
AGGTACATGCCCATAAGGCACATACCGACTATCCCATGCACAGCCTAGATATTAATCGTGAGGTTGGAGCGGTGCTCTGTGCTGCCTTTCCAGACAAGACAGTGAAAATGCATCACCCTGATGTCGTTGTTAATGTGCTTGTTGTTGAAGGCTGGGTGTATGTGTATGCCACATCTGTTCCAGGTGTTGGTGGATTGCCTGTTGGTACTGCAGGCAAGGTAATATCTCTTCTATCGAGCGGCATCGATTCTCCTGTTGCTACCTGGCAAATTGGCAAACGAGGAGCAACGGTTGTGGGCCTCCATTTCTCTGGACGTCCTGTTACTTCAGATGCCAGTGAGTACTTAGTGCAAGATATCGCCTCTGCCTTAGCCCCCGCAGGAATAATAGGCAGGCTCTATGTAGTTCCTTTTGGCTCCTATCAGCGCCAGATTTCAATTGATGTGCCTCAAAGCCTTCGAGTTATTATGTATCGACGACTTATGTTTGCGGTTGCTGAACGTTTGGCAAGCATTGAAGGTGCCAAAGCACTTGTAACGGGGGAGTCTGTAGGTCAGGTTGCATCACAAACACTTGATAACATGGCTGCTACCAACGATGCGGTGAGTATCCCCATATTGAGGCCACTCTCAGGTACTGATAAACAAGATATTATTTGCCAAGCTCAGACGCTTGGTACCTTTGAAATATCGAGCCAGGCGGCGCCAGACTGCTGTACCTTGTTTATGCCACGCCGACCTGAAACCCATGCAAAGCTTGACGAGGTACGACGCATATGGTCAACGCTCGATATAGATGCATTCATTGAGGATATCTTCGAGCATATTGAATATGTAGATTTTGATCAGTGCCCATCATACAAGCCGCCACGCACGATGAAAGAGCGACATGACATTCTCGCTCCTGCGCGCTCATAGCTCGAGCGTGGCGCTCGCATAAGGCGTCTATCTGCCTCTTAATAAGGTCATTTGTAAGATTTCTGTTTGAAGTGAATGAGCCCTTCGGCATAGCTATTTAATTTATTGCGCTCGTGAGCCTCTTCTCCGTAATGATGTAGCTGAGGAGGTTCATACGATGGCTCAACTTACATCAACGCGGACTTTTTCCCTAGATAAGTTTGGTTTGCGTCCAAACAAAAAGATTGCACTTGTATGCATCTTGTTACTCGTGCTTGCCATGGGTATTGGATGGCTTGTATTTACCCAGCAATCTGCTTTGACCATTGAGCGTATAAGCAGTGAAACAGCAGATGAAACAGTTGAGGCTGATGGCTCAAGTGAGACGGAGTTGACTACTTCCTCGTTTGTTGTCCATGTTGATGGAGCTGTCCTCACCCCTGGTGTATATCGTCTCGAAGGGGATGATTTACGTTTGCAAGATGCCGTTGATGCAGCAGGAGGGCTTCTTGAAGAAGCCGATACGACCTCCGTGAATCTCGCATCGCTTATTGAGGACGGAACAAAGATCTATATCCCTTACGAGGGAGAAGAAGTTGATGCAACAACGACAGTGTCTACACAGGGCACATCAACTACAAGCGATAGTTCAAATAGCTCAGGACTCATAAACATTAATACCGCAACAGCAGAAGAACTCGATGAATTGCCTGGTGTTGGTCCTTCTACCGCCGCTGCAATTATTCAGGACAGAGAAGAAAATGGTCCCTTTTCAAGCCCAGAAGATATTATGCGCGTCTCAGGAATAGGAGAGAAGAAGTACGCAAAGATGGAGGCGTACATTTGTGTATGAGCAAGAAGCTTCACCTCCTGAGCGGCCTTATATTCCTGCTGTTTTCTATGTATTTATCGCCATTATTGCCTGCGAATATATCTTGCTGCGCCTTGGCAATGCGCCAGTATATGTCCCTATTATTTGTGTCGTGGTGGCAGGATTCATGCTTGTTACCTATCGACATAGGGGAAAAGCTCTTCCATGGTTTCCCCTTGTGCTCTTAGCTGCAATATGTTGTGCATGGTTTGCAAGCACTGTCTTCCTTCAATCGCAGGAACAATCTATTGCGCTTTTAGATTCAATGCCAGTATCTCAATGGAAGCTCATCACTATTGGTGATGCGAGTTACAAAAGTTACAGCTGGCAGCTTCGGGCAGAGGCATACATAGATGATGTTTATGTCGGTGATGTATGGCTCAACAGCTATGAGGAGCTTGATAGAGGACTTGTGCTCACGGGCATTGGGAGCTTTAATGCCTACGGCTCAGGTGAGTGGGATAGCTCTCAGCGCATGCGCGGCATATATGGAACAGTACGGCTCACACGCATAAACTCAACGGAACAGGAGCGTGGTCTTCGAGGCAGCATTGTAGCCTTCAGATCCTATCTGCTCGGTATACTTGACGCTTCATCGAGCAAGGAGCGTGCCCTTTTAGCTGGGCTTATATGTGGGTTTACACCTGCAAGCGATGAGCTTGGCTTAACAGAGCTATTTGCCCGCTGTGGAATTGCACATCTTGTTGCGGTATCAGGAGGGCACCTCACGATGGTGGCCTCTGTTGTGCGCTCAATGCTTCTTCGCCTCAAGCTGTCTCGCGCAGCAAATATTGTGGTTTTGATTCTTGTAACGGGCATATTTGTTCTCTTTTGTGGGGCACCACTGTCTGCCGTGCGCTCCTGGATTATGTGCCTCGTCTCATATGGAGCAATCATTGCAGGAAGAAGGGAACATGCCTTCTCATCGATTTGCCTCGTTGGCTCGGTGATGTATCTCGTTGCTCC
Organism: uncultured Coriobacteriaceae bacterium; assembly: GCA_964459685.1. Classification (GTDB taxonomy): domain Bacteria; phylum Actinomycetota; class Coriobacteriia; order Coriobacteriales; family Atopobiaceae; genus CADBMC01. Next base: position 2,994 of record CAYWNN010000045.1, on the reverse strand, counting down.
AAAAAATATTGGCGATGTGGGATTATCACTTTCCATCGCTTCTCTCATAGGGATACGGCTACTCGGTGATTACGCAAACTATGTAAGCGATGTCCTCCTGCGATGCAAAAGACTACATAGCAGCAAAAGCGCCGTCATGAGGTGGCTTGATAGCAGGCTTGCATCTATTTCCAAAACAATTTCTTCCTGTGTTGTGGCACAAATAAGCACCGCCCCTATAGTCATTCCGCTTTTCTCACGACTCTCGCTTATTGCGCCTTTAGCAAACGTGGTATTAAGCCCCTTGCTCAATCTTGGTATAAGCCTCGGTATGTTTGCAGTTATGTTCTGTTGGATACCCCATGTTGGGACGCTCTTATTAACACTCTGCGATATCTATTTGTATCCCGTCTTACAAATTGTCCAGTTATGTGCTGCAATTCCATATTCATCTATAGTGCTTAGCATCTCTGCCTGGATATGCTGGACGACAGTCATTTGCATTGGTGCCTTTATATTTTTGTGGTGGCCCACAGTTAAACGGAGATATCTTGTTCGAGCAAGCATCGCCATTCTTCTTATTGTCTCAACGATATATCTACGGGCGCGCTGGTTTGCTCCGGCGCGTATTGTAGTGCTCGATGTGGGACAAGGAGATGCCATCCTCATTCAAGATGGAGCCTCCGCCATACTCATCGATACCGGTCCAGACGATGCAGTTCTTGAGGCGCTCGCACAAGAGTCAGTATTTCATCTCGATGCTGTTGTTATCACGCATATGCATAACGATCACTACGGAGGACTCGATGATCTCATTGATTACATTGAAGTCGACCAGGTAATTGTTGGCTTTGGGGCTGCAAGCAATATACCCAATGAGCTGGATGAAGCTATAGAGAGCCTTGTGGATGACAATGTCATGGAACTGGCTTATGGCGATAGCTTGTATGTAGGCAATTATGTGCTGACTTGTCTTTCTCCCACTGAGGCGCGTGACGGCTCAGAAAACGAAGATTCCTTAGTGTTAGAAATTAGCTATACGAAGGATAGATACTCACTCTCGGGTTTATTAACCGGTGATGCCGAAAGCGATGTTCTGGATGCCATAGATTCACAAGATGGTTTAACCGATATTGATTTTCTAAAAATAGGTCATCATGGAGCTGAAGCTTCCATCACCTCTGAGCAAGCAAAGCTACTGCTGCCAGAGCTCAGTGTTGCAAGTGCGGGGGAGAATAACTCCTATGGACATCCAACATCGGTATGTATTGATGTATTGGAAGCTGCTGGCTCAACCGTGCTGTGTACGATAGATTACGGAAATATAGAAATTACGCCGGCATATAATGGAATAACCGTTCGAACGTCTAAGCATGCTTAATAGGTGATGATGCTTGTATCCCTATCTTGCTCGCAGCTATGTCTCAAGCGAAATGAATAGAAAATGAGCGCACTATGACCCAAGAGGACCGTTTGCTTTGTGCTTACTTAATTGTTGGCCCCGATCAACTCAAACGAGATGCAGCGCTTGCGCGCCTTAAGGCGCGACTTGGCAGCTCTCTCGTTGATTTCAATTTGGATGAGCGTGAGGCTAGGTCGCTCAGCGATCCAAACGAGCTGCTCAACAGTCTCAATCTCATGCCCTTTCAAAGTCGCTATCGTTTGGTTATTATTCACAACGCTTCTCAACTAGCTCAAACGACTTCAGAGGCAATCATTTCATATCTTGATGCGCCCAATCCTTCATGCATTTTATGCCTGGAGGCAGAGAAGCTCGCTAAAAATACGCGCTTGTATAAGGCGATTCAAAAGCAGGGTGCAAAGGCAATTGTGAGCTGTAACCTCCCTAAACGAGGAGAGCTTGCACAGTACGTTCAAAAACTTGCTCGTAGCTATAGCCTGAGATTTGATGCGGATGCTTTACACGAATTTATTTCACGTGTGGGAGATTCAACGCCACAAATTGATAACCAACTGCGCTCACTTGCCGCATCTCATACCACCAGCTCACAGATTAGTCTTAACGATGTGTTATCTCTGGTTCCACAAACAGCTGAGATAAGCCCATGGGGCTTCGTAGATGCGCTGAGTAGACGCGATGCAGCAGGAGCCCTTCGTATGTATCGCAGTATGCAAGAACCTGATCCTGCTTTTTTAAGCTCGATTATTATTACCCGCGTTCGTGAACTCATTTGTGCAAAGGCACTCGATGAACGGGGGAGTTCCTACACGCTTGCCCAGGAGTTAGGAAAACAAGCTTGGCAGGTTAAAAACCATAGCCAATGGGCGCGTCGTTTTACCGTCGATGAACTCACTGAACTTTTGCGAGAGGGATGCAAGCTCTCGCGCGCAATACGCAGCTCACTTGATAGCAATTCTGCCTTTATAAGCTACATTCTGAAATTTGCGCATTAAAAAAGCCCCGAAGGGCTTTTCTAATAGCTATGCAATAGTGCCTATGCGACAGTGTTTGCCAACTTCTGCACACCACTCTTACGCTTGGCAGCTTGGTTTTTGTGAATAATGCCCTTTGATGCAGCCTTATCAAGGAGGCGGCAGGCCTTTTGTGCTGATGTGCGAGCAGCCTCTGCGTCTCCTGCTTCAACAGCGAGACGAACAGCCTTTACTGATGTCTTAAGCTCAGAGCGAACTGCCTTGTTGCGCTCGCGGGCCTTCTCGTTCGTCTTAATACGTTTCTTCTGAGACTTAATATTTGCCACGTGCGGATCCTTTCACGTACTTCGTAGCTTGACTCAAATGTAGGAGTCAGTGAGTTCAACTCGGAAAGTATAGCACGATCGCTCAAAGATGGGATACTATTCTCAGCATGACTAATACTGACACTACATATATTCGCAATTTTTCTGTGATTGCTCACATCGATCACGGCAAATCTACCATTTCTGACCGCATTCTCGAGCTGACACAAACTGTTGCCCCACGTGAAATGGAAGATCAGTTGCTCGATACCATGGATATTGAGCGCGAGCGCGGCATCACCATTAAATCAAATGC